>NZ_JBIUWM010000023.1:0-57067 GCF_044743445.1 Pseudomonas sp. NPDC087615
GAGCTATATCCAAGATAGTGTCCACTAAAAAATGGTGTCCACTATCTTGTCTAATTTGGAGAACGGTCAGGAGTGGGTGCTGACCGGACGGTTACGTAAAGACTCCTGGTACTACACGACATTAAGCCGCCTCTTCGACTTTTTAAAACTAATGGGCAAAGACGGGTCGAATAGGGAGGTTTGTGGACGTAACTATGATATCTGGAGCTAACATCTATGATCGGTATCGTTATTCCTGCCGATAACGAAGAAAACCATATCACCGTCTGTCTTTCATCTGTTTTGTTCGCTGCTGAGCATCCTGTTCTGGCAGACCAGTCAGTATCGATAATCGTCATCCTAGATAATTGCTCCATCAGACGTATCAGATTGTTTCAGCTCTCGGTGTCAACAGCCTTGAGATCGCTTTTCACAACGTGGGCAAGGCGAGAGCTACCGGTGCAGTGAAATTGTCTAATGGAGCCGAACGCCCATTTAGGCGAGAGTGCTCGCCAGATCGAGGTGTCAGATGACCAAACAACGCCGTACCTTTTCAGCCAAATTCAAAAGCAAGGTCGCCGACCTCGTGCTCATGCAAAACTACAGCTATCTCGAAGCGAGTCGCTCACTTAGCATCGGCTAGTCGACGCTGCGTCGCTGGGCGGATCATGTTCAGCAGGAGCGCGAAGGCGTTACCCCATAGAGCAAAGCGCTGACACCGGAACGACAAAAGATCCAGGAGCTGAGCACCCGAATCGCCCGCGTTGAGCGGGAGAGGTCGATATAAATAGGATGCCGCGCTCTTGGTCGTACGCGCTGATCAATCAGCTGAGCGTCCGTGAGCCGGTTGAATGGCTATGCAGGATGTTTGAAATCAACCGCTCAGGTTACTCCGACCATAGTCTCAGACGTCGGACTCCTGATGTTGAACGGCTTCGGTTATCCACTGTTTTATCCCCTTGACTGATCGAAGAGCTACTTAAAAGATTATGGTTACCTTGTATATCGAACAAACGAGCAGTAGATATAGTGCTACGCGGCGCGCATGCCTCCGGGATCACGCCCCGCGCAACCAAACCTGGTGCCAGTTGTGTGGCAGCAATTGATCGATTTCAGTAGGCCGCAGCGTCGGCAGCCGTGTCAGCATCTCTATGAGATAGGCATACGGATCATGCCCATTCATGCTTGCTTAGATATCCAAGCAAATTTTGCCGAAATGCTGGTTGGTTTCCTGATACTTGAACGCTTCGACAATCTCGCTCAAAGGGAAATGACGATCAATAATCGGGCGCATACCATTAGCATTGATGGCTCGGATCATGTCTTGCTGATGGCTGCGGCTACCCACCAATACACCCTGCAGACGCACTTGCTTGATCAGTGCCGGTACAAAATTCATTGCACCGCTTACGCCACTCAATATCCCGATGACGGAAATGTGACCAGCAACCCGAATTGCAATCATCGATTGCTCTAGCGTCGCAGGGCCGCCGACTTCGATGATGTGGTCAACACCACGGCCACCTGTTAGAGCGCGTGCAGTTTCGCCCCAGTTAAGGTCTTTGCGGTAATTGATTACATGATCAGCACCTAGCGCTTTCAGACGTTCAAGTTTTTCGTCGCTTGAAGAGGTAGCAATGACGGTAGCACCGGCCATTTTAGCGAACTGCAGGGCGAAAATTGAAACGCCACCAGTGCCTTGAACTAACACGGTGTCGCCCGGCTTGAGGGAGTCATCAGCCATCAGGGCGCGCCATGCAGTAACGCCGGCGGTGGTAAGCGTTGACGCTTCAGCATGGCTGTAGCCAGTAGGCGAGAGGCTGAACGATGTGGCTTTGGCCGTCACTTGCTCACGAGCGTAGCCGTCAATGCCATCACCTGGCACGCTGACAAAGCCTTCAACCAGGGGCGCACCGTTGATCCACTCGGGGAAGAAGGTGCTGACGACCGAATCACCCACCTTGAATTCAGTGACATCTGGGCCGATAGCAATGACTTCACCCGCACCATCGGCCATGGGGATTCGTTTTTCGCTAGGGCCCCACATGCCGCTGACCACCGCGAAGTCGTGGTAATTAAGCGAGTTGGCGTGAAGGCGTACGGTGATTTCGCCACGCGCTGCGGCTCGGACTTCGCTGCTGCCAACCACAACATTTTCATAGCCGCCACCGGGTTCGACGAAGATAGTTTTGCTGCTCATAGGGGTTTCCTTATGTTTTCTAATTACGCGAAATAACGAAATGAAAATTTAAAAAATTACAATTCGATGATCAGCCTAGCCGCAAAGTCATCAATCGCCTGCTCATTTCGCCGGTAGTAAGTCCACTTTCCGATGCGGGTGGTTAGCACGAAGCCTGCACGTTGCAAGATAGCTAAATGTGCAGACGCGGTAGAAGGTGAAAGCCCGGCCTTGTGCTGCAAATGGGTTACGCACACTCCTGTCGCAGGATCGCCGTGATCCTGAGGTGGGAAATTACTGAGTGGGTCTTTGAGCCACTCCATCATTTGCATGCGAGTGTCATTGCCCAAGGCTTTAAGCTGTTCGAGTATCATGGTTGGGGATGTTACGCTTTTTTACGAAATGTTCAATAAGTAATCTATTACCCCTTCGCAAGGGTTTGAAAGAAAAGAGGCTATGCGTCGACACACGAAGACGCATAGCCACATCAGCGACAGGCAGCTTCTTTTCGGTCACTTGATTGACCGCTTGGATTTTGATTCTTCGAGATGACGTGGGTTGCTCATGGCGCCTCCTGATTGGCTCAGTGTGAGGCAAGGAGGTGTGTATGAAACCTGGGCCGATTCAGATTGAGCTTTCCCTGAGTTACTGAATTGAGACCCGCATTCGTCAACCAATAGCCTCGCGACGGGAGCCCTGATGCTTGCTGCGTAGGGCCCCTCGGTTAAATCGCAAACCTGAAAAATACGGAGTCGAAGATTAGTTTTGTGTCGGATGATACAAAACATGTGTTATGGTCTGTTACAAACCTGCAGAGATTATTCAGTCAATGGCCCGCCCCCGTACATTCGATGAGTCAATGGTTCTAGGCGCCGCAGTCGAAGCATTCTGGACGCATGGATATGAGGGTACTTCCACCCGAGATCTGGTCAAGGCAACAGGCCTAAACCAGCCAAGCCTGTACAACGCCTTTGGCGATAAACGCAGCCTTTATCGTCGTTCCCTTGATCACTATCTGGAATGCAGCGTGCGTGAGCGAATTCAGCGTCTTGAAGGCTTGCCTCATTCTGGAATGGCCATTACTAGGTTTTTTGCAGAACTGGTAGATCGCACGCTGAACGATCCCCTTCATCGCGGATGCCTGTTGGTGAATTCGGCCATCGAGGCGAGAGCAGATGACGCAGACTTGCGTCAGGCAGTGGTAGATGAGCTCCAGACAATTCGAAGTTTTTTTGAAGGCCGGCTGGTTGCCTTCACCACGCAACGCGACGTTGCTGAAGAAGTCGATGCAACGGAGGGCGCCAATCTTCTCCTTAGCGTATTGCTAGGCGTTCGAGTGTTGGCGAGAATTAATCCTGATCCTGCGTGTGTCACAGACGCTATTGGTATTGCACTCAAATGTCTAGGGCTTCCGCCCCTGGCACTTTGCGACATTCACTGACCGCCACTACACGGAATCAACATGATCAAGTTCTACTATCACCCGTCACCCAACCCCGCAAAAGTTGCGCTTTTCCTCGAGGAAGCAGGTCTTGCGTACGAACTCGTCCCTGTCGATACCCGCAAGGGAGAGCAGCACAATCCGGCGTTTCTCAAGATCAACCCAAACGCCAAGACACCTGCTTTGGTTGACGGCGACACCGTAGTGTTCGACAGCAACGCCATACTGCTTTACCTGGCGGAAAAGAGCGGAAAATTCCTACCTGCTGACAATCTGAAAGCCCGTGGAGAAATGTATTCCTGGCTCATGTTCGTCGCGACTGGCATCGGCCCGTACTCTGGTCAGGCAGTGCATTTCAAACACTTCGCCCCCGACCCGAAAGATTACGCCGTTACCCGTTACACCTTCGAAGCCTGGCGTCACTGGACGATCATCAACGACCGCCTGGCAAACATGCCTTATATGTTAGGAAATGAGTACACGCTGGTGGATATGGCGGTGTGGGGCTGGGCGCGTGCAGTACCTTTCATCCTGGGTGACGAAGCTTGGGGGAAACTTCCAAGCGTCAAACGGCTCCTTGATGAAATCAATGCGCGACCGGCAGCTCAGCGAGCTGAAGCACTGAAAAGCCAACACAGTTACAAGACCGAAATGGATGCTAAAGCCCGTAAAGCGATGTTCCCTCAGATTACTCAGTAGAGGTGCAAGATCATGATCGACCTGCATTACTGGACTACCCCCAACGGGCACAAAATTTCCATGTTCCTTGAAGAGTCGCGCCTGCCTTATCGCATCGTGCCGGTGAACATTGGGAAAGGAGAGCAATTCACGCCTTCATTTTTAAAAATTGCTCCCAATAATCGTATTCCAGCCATTGTCGATCATGTGCCACTGGACGGTGGTCAGCCGTTGTCAGTCTTCGAGTCGGGCGCCATTTTGTTGTACCTAGCAGATAAAACTCATCAGTTCATTCCTGGCGATCTACGAGGACGCAACGAAACCTTGCAGTGGTTGTTCTGGCAAATGGGTGGGTTGGGGCCGATGGCGGGGCAGAATCATCACTTCGTACAATACGCTCCCGAGCCAATCCCTTATGCGCAGGAGCGCTACATCAAGGAGACGGCTCGACTATATGGCGTATTGAACAAGCACTTTGCTGATGGTCGCGGCTACATTTCGGGTGATTACAGCATTGCCGACATGGCCTGTTACCCGTGGATTGTGCCTCACCTGCGGCAGCAGCAAGATCTTGCTGACTTTCCTCATTTGGCACGTTGGTTTGAGCAAGTAGGTAATCGACCAGCCACGAAGCGGGCTTATGCTCTTGCAGAGCAAATCAACACCGCACCGGTAGTTGACGAGAAAACCCGAAAGCTGCTGTTCAATCAAGATGCGAGCACCGTCCGATAAACGGATGCACCGCATGCTGTAATGGCGTGCGGCCCGTCTCATCATGCTTCTTCAGGCTCAAGGGTAAGCGCCGTTATATGAGAGAGCTAGAATCCAGTTTATGAGCAGATTCACCGTATTTGCATAAATGGTTCCGCTGGCGATCAATTGCCCACTTAGAACCAGAGGTAGGCGTCAAGCTGCGATTGACTATGCCCATACGCTCTGCTCATGCTGAACCTACTTCAGGATCCAACAAGGACATGCATGCGGGGCAGTGTCGAATACTCGCACGCCGAAGGCCCATTGCGCCGCTGACCGCTGAAGGGGCCTGTATATAGAAATTATTAGCGCAATAACGCTTAGTCAAAGGGTTTGCTTCAGGTGGCGGCTTAGGTCGTATAATTGCTTCCAGCCTAGGGGCGCTTTATTGCTGCCCATAAAATTGAGTGCTTCCTGCGCGGAACTGGATGTGAAGCGTTTAGTTTTCCCTTTCTAAATCATTCGTGCCTGACGAGACAAATGTCGATAACATATATCTTGATGGAGATGTTCGTTAGATATCTTTTAGACTTCGACTCGATTTCTTCCATTGTGTTTGGCCTTGTAAAGCATCTCGTCCGCGATTTTCAGCACCCCGTTGATATCTCCGGTGTCACGGCTCCAGCATGCAACACCTAGAGAGATAGTGATGCGGCCTACTATTTCGAATTTCATTAGCTCGACTTCTTTTCGGAGGCGTTTAGCAAACTCTTCAGCAGGTTTTGAACTTAGGCTGGGTAACAATATTAGAAACTCTTCACCGCCCACTCGACAGACTATGTCATCATCACGCGAAAGCATTTTTAGTTTGTCTGCTAGACTGGATAGGACTTTGTCGCCGGCGTCATGGCCGTAAGTGTCATTGACGGATTTGAAGTGATCGATATCCAAAGACACTATGGCGAAATTTTCGTTTTCTGATTGCATGATGTCTAGGGCCATGTCTAGTCCGCGTCGATTGTGAAGACCAGTTAATGGATCACTTTTGACATCCAAAAGCAGTTTGTTTATCTTGCAATGAACTCTCTTAAAACTGGACAGCAGTGCTCGTTTTATTTCATTGGATTCAAAATACCAAGAGCGAATTTTCTGTATGCGATCTGCGGTAGTGGGTCGATCCATGTGCTGAGCACTGTCGGCAAGTTCCCGTAATGGTAATGTTATTTTTTTAGTGAACCACCATATTAATAATAGGATTAAAGATGTTAAAGGTAACGTGTTAAGTAGAACGTTGATCATTAACCCATTGAGTGGCGCTAGAGTGGCTTGAGTCGGTCTCTGTGTGACGACTCCCCAGCCCGTACTCGATACTATGGCGTACCCGGCCAACATATCTATACCTGTGCTATTTATAAGCCGCATACGCCCGCTCTCACCGCGAGTTATCGCATCGATGGCTAGATTGTTAATGACATTTTTCCCCACTCTCTCAGGGTCTGGGTGATATAACAGATGTCTGTTGTGGTCGACTACATATAGGTAAGAGCCGTCGCTATAGTAGTGTTCGCCAAGTAAATTATTCAGAATGTTTTTTTGCTTAAGGTAGATGGTTCCGCCAATGTAACCAAGGTATTGGCCTTTGTTGTCAATGACAGGATTAGAAATAAAAATTAATAGGTTGCCTGCTGCCGAAATATAGGGCGAACTAATCAGTGGGCGCCTTTTCTGTATAGCCTCTTTAGCTCCTGGGGACTCAATTATTTTTCCAAAAATATTAAGGGTTTCTGGGGAGGTGGCTAATACCTTTCCATTCATATCAACAAATACGACGGAGTTGAAACTATCCGTCTGCAAACGCAGGCGATTAGCTTCCACTATCAATGCGGTTGGATTTCTGAAATTTTTTGCAAGATCTTTAGCGCTATAAGCCAGTTGCTGTTGTGCAGATTTTAAGAAGTCATCGATGCTGTCGGCTAATTTCTTGGAGTAGACTCGATTGCTTTCAAGAGTGTTGTCAATTAGCAGTTGATGCTGGACGCCATAGCTAGCATAAAACGTATTGGATTGGAAAGTCAGCGCGCTGAGAAGGGCAAGAAGCAATATCAGGCGAGGTAAATTTATACGAAAAAAAGGTGCGGCGCTAAATATTGATCTCATTGTGCAAAGTCTACCTTTAGAAGGTGGATTACATATTACACCATATGTCTAGTTCTTTCTGTATTTTTGTTTGCGGGGGGGGGGGGGCTTTACGCTGACGATATAGGGCTGAATATGCGTGATCTATGGGGGGAAATCATAACCACAGCCTGACGCCAACACACCTGAAGCGAGCGCATACATTACTCCTGGCAAACTCATGTTAAGACCATTTCCAAAAAAAGTGACTGGAGCAAGTAATAGCAAAAATGGAAGACGCCTTGCGAAATTCCCGGTGTTTTCCGCAAGTGGATTCACAGTGGTCTTACCGAGTAGTGAATAGGCGCCGCACGCCACCGGAGATTGTCATTAGCACTGCACTACCGAGGGGCGGAGAACTGGCGCTTGGCAGCAGCAAGAAAAGTACGCCGCAAGATGCCGTCACCATGCCAATTAGCACTATCTTACGAAAACGTTCACCTTTCATCCAGGAGACAATGAACATCGTGATTTGCACCGCGCCGAACAAAATTAATGTTCCCATACCTGCGCCCAATTGGACATAGCCAATGGAGAAAAGATAAGCTTATTTAAAGAGTGAAAAGCCTCCCTTCCAGCTTCCCCCGACAGTTACCCTAGGATTGCGTGATCTGATCAATAGCAGCACAAAGAGACCGCCGCTTAGCAGTCGGATTACAGTAAATGACTCAGGGGGAATTTGCCCCTCCACCAAAGCTTGACGGAAAAAAATTGAATTTGCTGCGACGGGCATCAAGCACAACATCACTAGAAGCACAAAACTTGAGCGGAAGATCCGATCACGAATCGCGTATGGATTTGTATTTATTACAAAAAAACCTGATCAATAGAAGCGCAATATCCACGTCTCCGGCGAAATTTGAACTTTTAACTTTGACGGAATAAAATCATTGTCAGGTGTCAGGTGTCAGGTGTCAGATGTGCATTGCTGGGTCGCCAATATATAGATTTTTGACCCAGTTTTTTTCAGTGAACTGCTAGGCTATGGGGAGGTTATTAGCACTTATCCAAGACCATCCGATCCTCGTCTCGAAACGCGATCAAAAGCAAACTTCCTGCAAAGATGATAAGTGATGGGTAGAACAACGCGTTGGATCCCTCAAAAATCCAACCCCATGGGTCTATGACTGATTTCATCACGGCCAGAAGGGATGCGCCGTTGAATAGCACCTGTATGGGGTATACCCAACGGCGAGCGAAGCCAACAATGATCAGCAATCCAATGAGTATTTGAACTACTCCACCAAATTGCAGGATATTTTCAGTTCCTAAGCCCAGGTAATATTTGTTAGCCACGGCCACGCTGTGCGCCACATTAATAACCTTATCGGCTCCCCAGATGACCAACAGCCAGCCAAGTGAAACCCTTAGCATTAGCAGTGTCCAACTCTTCATTACAGAACCTCAATGTTTGTGTGTGGAATTAGTTACTTGCTTCAACGCCATGTTGTCGTCACATGATCGTTAGCTTGTTTATGAATTTTTGATCAAGTCGATCTTTCCACCATCCAAATGAACGGCCCTCCGCAGTTATCCCCGCCCAGCTCATCAAGGCACCGCCCTTACCGTCTGCCAAAAGTGCCAATGCGTGGCGTTGAGGCACAAAATTGATCAGATGTTGGCCTTCTAAAGCCGCAGCCAGATTTTTGGCGAGTAAAGCCCCCTGGCGCACCGCATAAACACCGTTACGCGGGCAATCAGGCAGGCTGGCACAATCACCCACCGCAAGAATTTGCTTGTGGGATACGCTCTGAAAAGTCGGAGTAATAGCGACAAACCCGCGTTTATCTTGAGCAAGCACTCCCTCTTTTAACCAAGGCAGAGGCGCTGCTCCGGTAGCCAAAATGAGTCGTTTACCGCGCCAAACGATCTGCAATCCGCACAACAATGCATCGCCATCCACCTTCTCGACTGCGGAGCCCTCAATAAGCTTTACATTACTCCTCACAAGGCACCGTATTGCCCGAGCCCTCAGCCCTGGCGGATGCCCAGCAAGGATCTCTCCAGAGCTGATAAGTGTTAACTCTGAGACTTGAGGTGCAAGGGCAAGAGCGAGCTCAACCCCTGCGGCACCGCCACCCAGAATTGCCAAGGGCGTAGGTGATTTCTGCCAGGTACTCCAGGCGCAGACGAGCCCCTCGAAAGGCTTAACTGGAACCAGTTCCAACTCGCGAAAATCTCCCGGCAGTGCCTCTGGTTTTGAGCCGACGTTTAGAGACAACCAAGTAGCCGAACAAACACGCCCATCGGCAAGCCTCAATGAGTTTGAGTTGGGGTCGATGCCAACAATTCGCCCCTGTATCAGGTCAACCCCTGCGCTAGCGCAGAGCGCAGGAAGAGGTACTCGACACTGCTCTGGCCGATACCTTCCAGCCAGCAAGCCCGGAAGCATCCCAGAGTACCAAGCCGATGCTCCATCGCTTATGAGAGCGATACGTCCGTGAGGCCGAGGAACAGAAAGCCACTGGCGAAGCACTCCCAAATGGGCATGGCCAGCTCCTGCAAGCAGGAGGTCAAATTCCGCGTTCAAGACGGTTTCTCGTCCGTATTGAAGCCAGACTCAATATGCTGGAGCCCGCCCAAGCGCCAGCGATGAAATTTTGAAAGCCAGCGCAGTGCTCCGATGGGGGCATGAGCACGCTTCCATTCTCCGGCAGCATATTTGTTCGCTTCGGCCAAAGTAGGATAGATATGGATCGTCCCGAGTATTTTGTTCATACCGTAGCCATGTTTCATGGCAGCTACGTATTCGGTGATTAGATCACCCGCGTGCTGGCCTACAATTGTTGCGCCAAGGATCCGATCCTTGCCAGGTTCAGTCAGCACTTTGACGTAGCCGTAGGCTGCGCCATCGGCGATAGCCCTATCTAGATCATCAATGCCAAAGCGGGTGACTTCGTAGGCAATGTCTTGGGATTTGGCTTCTTGCTCATTCAAGCCAACACGTGCCACCTCTGGATCAGTGAACGTCGCCCAAGGAATCACCCGGTAATCGACTTTGAATTGCTTAAAGCCCCCAAACAGTCCATTCACGGCGGCATACCAGGCTTGGTGCGCTGAGGTGTGGGTGAATTGATAAGGCCCCGTGACGTCCCCTACAGCAAATATATTGGGGAAGCGTGTTGCCAAGTATTCATTGGTGTTCAGAGTGCCATTGCCTCGCACCTCCAGACCAAGTTCTTCAGCGCCGAAACCCTTTACATTAGCGACCCGGCCTAAGGCCAAAAGCACTTGATCGAAAAGTATTGTCACTTCGTTGTTGTCCGCGAGGTTTAAGCAAATCAGCTGCTGATTGCCTTCAATAACCTCAAAGCGTATCGCTTTATGCTGCAACCTGAGATCGACACCATCCGCCCTGAGGCTTGTCATAACGAGGTCACTCGCATCTACATCTTCACGGATCAATAGTCGCTCAACCATCTCGACCTGGGTCACAGCACTTCCCAAGCGCTGGAACGCTTGTGCCAACTCACAACCGATTGGCCCACCTCCCAAAACGAGCAATCGCTTTGGTTGTTCGCGCAATGCCCATATGTTGTCCGAGGTAAGAGGAGTGATGAGCTCAATACCTTCAATTTTGGGTATCAATGGACGGGCGCCAGTGGCGACAATGATGGATCGAGTGCTGAGGGTTTTACCATTGACCTCAACCGTCCAGGGAGAGGTGATCCTCGCGTCTCCCTCAATGACTTCTACGCCTAGCTTTGTGTAACGGTCGATGGAGTCATGTGGCTCGATTGTCGACACCACGTGCTGAATACGTTGCATGACTGCCGCGAAATCAACCTCGCCGGCCACGGACTTAAAGCCCAGGTTCTCGGCTTTTTTAAGTTCGTGGGCAAATTTGGCAGACCGAATGAGTGCTTTAGAAGGAACGCACCCCGTATTAAGGCAGTCGCCGCCCATCTTGTGCTTTTCGATCAACGTGACATTTGCTTTCACAGCCGCTGCTATGTACGCCGATACCAGGCCACCGGAGCCAGCGCCAATAACCACCAAATTGCGATCAAATCGCTTGGGCTTCTTCCAGCCTGAATACACTTTTCGAGTCTTGAACCATTCCAGAGTTTTGCGAGACAACATCGGTAGCAAACCAAGCAACAGGAATGCACCGATGAGACTGGGTGATAGGATTCCACCTAACGAATTGAGTTGACCAAGCTCGCGACCAGCATTCACGTAAACCAGCGTGCCGGGCAGCATACCCAGCTGACTGACCCACCAGAATGTGCGCACAGGCAACTTGGTCAATCCCATCGCCAGGTTGATCAATACGAAGGGAAATACGGGTACCAGGCGCAAGGCGAATAAGTAGGATGCCCCCTCGCGCTCAACCCCTTGGTTTATTCCCATCAGGCGTTTACTGAACTTGGCTTGCACCCAGTCGCGCAGCATGAAGCGACTGATCAGCATCGCCAATGTCGCCCCAAGCGTAGATGCAAAGGACACCAGGAGCGTACCGCCGAATAAGCCAAATAATGCACCGCCAAGCAGCGTCATCAGAGCCGCGCCGGGTAGCGAAAGAGCTGTCACCAAAACGTATATAAAGAAATACGCCCCCCCAATAAGCCAAGGGTTGGCAGACACCTGTTCACTAAACGCTTCCTGCTGGGTTTTGAGGTTTGTCAGGTTGAGATATTGGCCCAGATCGAAGATAAAAAAAGAAGCGATCAGCGTAGCTATCACCACTAGAAGTATGAGCTTACGAAGATTCATGAGAGTGGATCCTTTTGCGTAGAAACTGAACACTCCTGAAAGCCGCCCAGCAAGGCTGATGATGGAAGATCGTCAGTTCCGTTGAGCAAACGATCACGATAAGAAAGCGCTGCCGGGCTCTGTGAGGGCCATTGCCGGTCGAAGTCTTGGAGAAAGGCCACATGGTCGTAATCAAGCGAAATCGCTTCGACATAGAGCCCGAGTATTTGGGCGCGATATAGCGCCTGGGGATGTGGTGAGGAAGCTATCCGTGTGACAAGTCCTTTACGTTCTGCGCTGAAGTTTGGAATGCCGGCAGCACCGTTGTTGATCACCGCCCCAGAGCCCCAGCTCAAGGCTGCGGGGGAGCAGGTGTGACTGGTGGCGAAAACATCGATTTTTCGTTTCGCCATCCAATCCGCTAATTCCCTTTGGCGATCAACAGATCTCAATGCCTCGCGTGAGCACTGCCAGCCGGCAAGTGAGCGCTCATCACCATGACTGATGGCGACTGTACGTCCAGCAATTTCGACCAGCGCATGGGCAGGACGCAACGCGACTGAAGCTCTCAACGAGGGAAGAGTAGCGAAGGTTTCGCACAGCCGTTCATGGATAGAGTTAGACCAAGCGACCGTGAGTTCTGTTGCCTCCTCAGGATAGGCGCACCCGCATCCCGTTCCGCTGTCTTCCACGCGGACTAACTCAGTCTCGACGTTACCGCGAAGAAGAACGTGAGGGGCAACGCGATCCTCGAGGCGCCGGAAGATTTCTGGATCACGATCAAACCAGTGCAAGTCGCCGTTGAACACAACACGAGCTTCTGGCTCATCTGCTAGCAACATTTCCAGCGCATCTAACGCATAAGTGTTTCCGTAAAGGCCGCCTACGACGTAGAGCGTTTTGCAGCCAAATTGCGCGGGGCCGTCGAATGCCGTGTGCGGCAATCTGTAGTCCAGAGGACAATCGCGCCCAGGTCGCATGAGCATCCTGTCAAGACTCATATTGCGACTCGCTTAGCTAGGTAGCCCGGGATCAAATAACCCAGTATGCATAGCGCCAATCCGTAAAGATTGGTACCCAACAGCAGGGCATATTTGCCATCACCAATAGCCCAACTTTGAGGTATCCAACCCAACGTAAGAGCTATGCCCAAGGCAATGCCGCACCAGAAACTCAGGTGAAACCCCAACCGAGTCGGAGTCACCATTCCATGTAAAACGAATACGGGTGCGAGACCGATAACCATTGTGCCGCTCAAGGTTGTTGCTTTGAGAATGTCGGTTCCGGTGAGCATTGGAATGTTGCCCAAGACGGCGAATATCATCATCACAGACATGCCTACACCGATTGCCTTTTTGCCTATGTCATAGCCAGCCAACAGTGGCAGCTCTCGACCCACTAACTTGGCCAGACTAGAAAAAGTAGAGTCAAGAGTGGAGCCTGCTGCTGAGACCATCACTACGGTCATGACCAGCAGAGCGACTACTCCCATGGATTTCGCCAGTGCTGCCGGGACGTTATCGGAAACACCTATTCCAATTAGGGTGGTATGTACGCCGATCAAACTGAAAGCAAGGATGGCAACAAAACCCAGCAGGCCGGCAACGAAGAAAGACCTACGCATTGTTCGTTCTTCGCTGATGAAGCCACGATCCGTCAGGACGGGATCGTGAAACGGATAACTGAATATTTGGAGCCCTGCGACCAGTAATAAATCAACACCAGAGCTCATCGCCCAATGACTGGTACTCATCAACTCCTTGGCGCTGTGCTGCGGTAAAACCAAGCCAAGCACCCAAACAAGGGCAATCAAGAAAATTCCTGCCTGGGCCGCATCGGTCATGATTGAACTGCGAAGTCCACCACGAAGGCTGTATGCCAGCGTCACTACGGTGAACAACGAGGCGGATACAATAAACTCAGTGCTACCGGCAGCCCCATAGTAGCCACCGACCACGGCGGTGTTGCTCCATACCTCGTTAAAGAGCCTGATCAGAATGGCTGCGCTGAAAGCCAGTGCCGCAGATAGACCGTAATTGGTGGTCAGAAAGCTGACCAATCCCGTCGCTCCAAAACCTCGGCGCAGCCTGAATATGACTAAACCTGCCAGCGGGATCGAAAGCCAATAGGTGGCATAAGCCAAGCCACCAATCAATCCATAGCTTGCGCCCAAGTTGGCAGCGTTCGTCACCGACTTAGCGAAAATCCAGCTGATAAAAATACTTGATGTCACTAACCAGGGAGCCGCGCTACGACCTTGGGAATCTTCGCCATGGAAGAAGCCCCCCAGGGTTACAGCACGAGGCGACAATGCGTACATGATGAGACCGTAAATCAGTAAAAAACCCCAAAAAAACACACCTAACAGGCTATTCGGCTCCATTGGTCTTTCCTCTATTCCTTCAATGCGCCAGCACAACTCGAACCCTGACCAGCTGTGCACGCAAAGCAGTGATCACGAGTGCTTATTGGGTTATTTTCCAGGCTTGACGATTCGAGCAAATCTCGTAAATGAGGCCGATCACGACCAATCAGATCAGGTATGAGCATCGGCAGGTCTAGCATTTGGTTGAAGTCGCAGTCGTAGAGGTAACCTTGCCAGTCAACGCTGACCAAATTCCGGCACATGACTTCATCTAGATTCTCTGGTCGATAGCTGTCTCTAAGCAGCTGCATGTAATTACCGAACTGTCCTTTGCTAACGAGGGTGCTTCCAAATCGGGCAATGGGTTGATTGGTAATAGTTAAGAGATGGTTGAACTGAATGCCGAAATCCTCCGCCAAGTGAGCTTTGTAATCTATTTCTAGCTGGGCCTGCGGCGGGGGCAAGTTTGCGCCTTGAGGGTTGTAGACAAGGTTCAGGATTAATCCGGTTTCTGAGTTACCGTACCCGAGCTTGTTGAGCTTCCTGAGGCCTTCAATGCTGGCGTCGAATACGCCATCACCTCGTTGCTTGTCGACATTCTCACGGGAGTAGCAAGGCAGAGATGCAGTCACCTCAACGCCTTGCTCTGCTAGAAATGCCGCTAAGTCCTCATACCCAGGCTCGCAAAGAATTGTCAGATTGCAGCGATCAATTACACGCAATCCTTCGCGTCGAGCATGTACAACGATTTCTCTGAAGCGGGGATGCATCTCAGGAGCGCCCCCGGTCAGGTCGAGGGTTTTCACTGGATGGGCGTCAATAACTTGATGCAACAATGCCAGGCTTTCATCCGTCATGGATTCTGTGCGAGTCGGGCCTGCATTGACATGGCAGTGCAGGCAACGCTGGTTGCAAAGGTACGTGAGGTTGACCTGCAAGGCTTCCAAATGACCACGGTGCAGAGGTGGAAAGCTCAGGGCATTCAGAAGCGGTAACATTGCGTGCATGGTGATACCTACTCTCGAAAACTGATGTTCTGAGGCCATAGCCTCTCGGTGTTACAGATGGATCTCTCGTAACCGGCTAGTGATCGTGCTGAGGCTCCTAGTACATGCAATGGAACAAGCACGGTTCCTCAACCCCGATGTCGCCAAATATCTATTCGGACGAGCACAAAATACTCAATTGCTGACTTTTGGACTTTTCAGTCCGCAAACCAGGAAAATAGACCTATCTCAGTATTGAGCACCGACGCTTAAAGCCTGTTATCTGTTCGAAAAAATTGGTTTTGACTTATCACACGTCCTCCGACAGACAGGACGAGGACAAGGTACAAAGCATCATTTGATGCCGAGTGGTCGATCCAGCGACATTGAACCACCACCACGTGCAACGATGAGCAATAACAGGCCTGCCCAGGAAAGGTGTGTTGGCCAGGCATCAGGGTAGACAAACACTTGGATTACAAAAGTCATTCCCAGTAATGCCAAAGCAGATAGCCGTGAGAATAGGCCCAGCACAAGAAGCAGAGGAAACAAATGCTCACTATAGGTAGCGAGATGCAAGGCCAGTTGCGGAGAGATCAGTGGCAGTGCGTATTCTGTGCGGAACAACTCATAGGTACTGGGTGTGATCGTCAAAAAGCCACTGACTTTGGTGCGTCCTGACATAAAGAACAGGGCTGCGATGGAGAGGCGAGCTACCAGCACCAATAGCGAGTCACCAATCATCAAGCCAAGTCGATCTGCAATGCGGTTCCAAAGGCCACGCAAAGATTTGTCGGCTGTGGACGAAGTATTTCGTATGGCGTCCATGATCTGCTCCGTTGGTTAAGTCGGTGTTAAGTCTTCAGGAAGAGCTCTGGGTGTTTACAGCGACGAACGCGTCGGCACTCAACAAGCGGGCAATGAGGTCTGCCAGATCCAAATCAGGCTGAACCTCAAGGGCTTTTCCTGCTGCTAGTCCGAGCGGTAAGTGTGCCGCGCACGCGTCCAGAAACGTGCAATCCGCAGCACTGGCCGCCTCCCAACAAACCCGGCCCTGCTTGCGCGTCAGAAGTGCTCCTTCGCCGCGCCAGTCGAGTTCGTCAGGCATGTCCCGTTGTTCTCGATTGAAGCGCCAAATGGTGTAGGCCGGGTGGTCAGGGAACCAGGCCCAACGGGAAGCTGCTCTCAGTGAGATCCGGCTATGGGCCAGCTCCTTTTGGGATAGGCTCGCTAACGCTTTGGGATTAATGTCGGGTTCATCTTTAGCGCAATGGACTTCTGTCCAGAGTAGATCCAGGCGTGCGACGTCACCCAGATAAGACATTTCCTGCGCATGCTCAAAGGCATCGAGAAAGTCCGGGAAACCAGCGCCGTAGTGCAGCAACCGGGAATCCGTTGGCGGAGACTGCCGGGCATAGATCGCTGCGGCAGCCTTGAGCCAGTCTGTCCCGACCAAACGCTCTATGGTGGGAAAGTTCGCGAGTAGTGCATCCGTGGATCCTTTCAATACAGTATTGCGGTACACCAAAAAACCGGGCTGTTCGATTAGAGCAGTCATTCCACTCGAATCACGCCCATATAACGCATCGACGAATGCATCCTGAAAGCTTTCGAGTGATGTGTTCATATCGTCACTTCCGATGGTCGCTTCTTACCGATGTTCAACAGAGTCTGTGCTCTGTCTCTTTCGGCCAGCAAGACGTCGAATCCTGGGATATGGTCGTCGCGCTCGATCAACGTCGGGCGCATGCCGATCCGCTCGATAACTCGTTGATACAGCAACCAAACGTCATCTGCGATTGGAGCATCGTGAGTGTCTATCAGCAGGCGCGTATCTCCCGGATCCACTGCGTGACCCGCCAAATGGATTTCCACAATCGCCTTAGCCGGGAAGGCGTCTAGATACGTCGCGGCATCAAAGCCCAGGTTATGCGCGCTGATATGCACGTTATTGACATCCAGCAGCAACCCACAGCCAGTTCTCACGCTCAGCTCGGTCAAAAAATCGAGCTCGCTGAATTCATGACCATCCAGGTTTAGGTAATGGGTGGGGGTTTCAATTGCGATATGACGCCCCAGGGCGTCTTGTGTCCGTTGGATATTGCTTACGATGCGCTGCAATGCCTCGACCGTGCGAGGAAATGGCAGTAGGTCAGGATGATACTGACCACGCCAAGCTGACCAAGCTAGGTGTTCGGAAATCAACGCAGGCTGAACGTGATCTGCCAGCGCTTTCAGGCGCTTCAAATGGTTTTCGTCCGGCGGACAATCGGCAGCAAGTGAAAGCGAAACGCCGTGCAGCGCCAGCGGGTGCTGACTCCCGATTGCCTCCAGCCATGCGAGACGGGGGCCACCACCTACCATGTAGTTTTCCGGATGAACTTCGAACCAGAGACCCTCAGCCCTGCAGTCGAGCGCATCTGAGTAATGATTCGATTTCAGGCCGAGTCCGGCCCCCATCTGGCGTTCAGTTTTCATGGTTGGCATGCCCCCGCGCTGTCACGATTACTTAGATTCGAGCGAGCCCATGCCTTTTGGCGTTTTGATGGAGGTACAAGTACCTGCAGGAACGTTTTTCCAGGCATTTGCCTGGTAGTCTACTTTTGCGGTGCCAGCACAAGTAGTACCCGCACCCGCCTTGCAATCGTTATGGCCGGCCATCGCAACGCCATAGCATTTCTCCATAGCGCCTGCGGCAGCAGGAGTCTCTGCAGCCATAGCACCTGCTGCAAATGTAGAGAAGGCAACGGCGAAGGCGGCAAGTTTGAGATTGTTCATGGTGTGTCTCCAGATGATGGGGGTTGGTCGTCGCATCAGCGCTTGATGCACTGTGCTTGCGATCCAAAAGGTAGTTCGATGGTTCTTCACATTCGGTTACAGCGACCGCAAAATATTTCTCAACCGGCAAAACTGATTCGCTTGTTACCTTATGCCGGTAACCGCATGTAAGATCCGCTGCCCGTCACTAACGCTGGCTTCATGCCGGAGCGAGATATTTTTACCTTTCGTGTAACCAGAGCGAACGATGGAACGAACTACACATAACGACGTGTTGCGCAGTCGAGAGCTCCACCTTCAGGCTCTATTTATCGCAGGTCTGGACGGAGATGAGCGGTCTTATAGAACGTTTTTATCGGAGCTAAGTGGCCATCTTCGTGGTTTTTTACGCTCGAGACTTCAGCAGCGACCTGGGGAAGTCGAGGACTTGCTGCAGGAGGTTTTACTGGCCGTTCATAATGCGCGTCAGACCTACCGGATAGACCAACCGCTGACGGCGTGGGTTTTTGCCATTGCGCGTTACAAGCTCACCGATTTTTTTCGTGGGAGGTCACGTAGTGACGTGTTCAACGATTCCCTCGACGATGCGGCAGAGCTATTTGCCGAGCCACATCTTGAACCTGCGCAGGCCAGTCGTGACCTAGGCAGGTTGCTTGAGCAACTGCCGGAGCGTCAGCGTCTGCCTATCGTGCACGTGAAACTTGAAGGTTTGTCCGTTACTGAAACTGCGCGGATGACTGGGTTATCTGAGTCTGCGGTGAAGATAGGCATACACCGTGGGCTTAAAGCACTGGCGTTAAGAGTTAGAGGTGCAAGATGATTACTGATGATTTTATTTCCATGCTCGCGTCGGGCGTGACCCCGGTTGACCGCAGGGCGCTCGCTAAGCGATTCAGCGGCGCTGTGCTAGCCGGCCTCCTGGGCGCCACTTTGCTGGTAATAGCAATAATGGGCGTTCGACCAGACCTGGGCCAAGTCATCGCCACACCGATTTTTTGGGCTAAGATCGCTTTTCCGCTCTGCCTGATGATCGGTGCGCTGAGCATGGTAGCGAGGCTGGCTAGACCGGGAGTGGCCTCGGGCCCCGGCAAAATTCTGATTGTTGCCACAGTCGCTTCGGTGTGGGTCGCATCTATCTATGTACTCTTGGTGGCCCAACCTGACGACCGCGTTGCGATCATCCTCGGCGAAACTTGGAAGGTATGCGCGCTCAGCATCACGTTGCTGTCGATCCCTGGGTTTGTCGCTGTGTTTTGGGCGCTAAGCGGTTTCGCACCCACCAACCTGACGCTGGCAGGTGCTTGCGGCGGACTTCTAGCAGGCTCAATGGCAACGATTGCATACTCCCTTCGGTGCCCCGAGATGCAGATACCATTTTGGGGGGTGTGGTACTTGATGGGCATGCTGGTGCCGACGGTACTAGGCGCATTACTCGGACGACGTTGGCTGCGCTGGTAACAGATCGTGCGCGTCACCCACGCTGGCGGTCTGAGATATCCGCGTACGCCATCGCTTCTGGCGATGCACGATACCTGACACATATTGGGATCAAGCAGATGAGCTCGCTGAACAATCATGATTCATGCTTGGTACTGCTTTGCAAACGACCTGCTTTAGGTTACTCAAAACAGCGGCTGGCAGAGGGCGTTGGTAAGGAGCGCGCCCTGGCTGTAGCTCAGTTGCTTCTCGAGTGCGCTATAGAAGACCTTTGGGGTTTTCCAGGCACTCGAGCTTTGGCTCCTGATCAAGCACAACACCAGCAATGGGGCCAGGCTCTGTGCGAGAGCGCACTCTGCATTCCACAGGGCGAAGGGAACCTCGGTGAACGGTTGAATGCATTGGATATGCAACTCCGTAACCTGGGTCACCAGTACCTGATTTACATAGGAAGCGACTGTCCATTGTTAGGCCCTGACGACTATCAACGTGTGAACGAGCAACTTCGGCACTCAGATACAGTGCTCATGATGGCGCAGGATGGTGGCGTTGTTCTTATGGCCTCTCGTAAGCCCTGGCCGACCTTGAGCGCTTTGCCTTGGAGCACTCAGCATCTCGGTCAAGCATTACTCGAATGTTGCCGGAGTTCGGGCCACTCGGTTTCACTGGCTGGTGAGTTATTCGACATCGACCTCCAAGAAGACCTAAAGCCCTTGCTAGAGGCACTGGCTCAGGATGCACGACCTGCGAGATTAAAACTGAAAAATGCGTTGGCAGGTTTGCTGGAAGTATCAGATGAAAAATAACGCCTCTGTCAGCATTATCGTGCCTTGCTGGAATGACGAAGCAGCGCTGGAAAAGCTGCTCAATCATCTAAATCTAATGGCAAAAAATGAGCGTGAGTCACTACAACTGATCGTGGTTGATGCGGCCCAAAGCACGAGTTGCCTAGAAATTTGTCAACGTTATGGTTCGCTTTGGATACCTGCATCACCCTGCCGAGGTGAGCAGCTGCGCTTGGGGGCAAGCCACGCAGTTCATTCTATTCTCTGGTTTTTGCATGCTGACGCTCATCTAACGTTTGATTGCCTGCCTGCTATCCGCAATGCAACCGACTCCGGTGCATCAGGAGGTTATTTCGCATTCAGATTCTCCAATGCCAATTGCTGGCAAAGCAGGTTGTTAGAAAAACTGATCAACATGCGTACCCGCTTTGGGATTCCTTACGGCGACCAGGGATTATTTTTCCAGCGCGATATCTACCTGTCATCTGGACAACATGATGCGTCACCGTTGTTCGAGGAGGTCGAACTTGTGAGGCGCGTCCGTGACCAAGGCCGATTCGTAGAGTTGGCTAAAGGTTTGGAGGTTGATGCAAGACGTTGGCAGCGCGATGGCTGGTGGCATCGTTCGTTTCGTAATCGTTTGCTCGCGATAGCTTATTGGATGGGTGTCCCAGCGTCCCGATTAGCAGCTATTTATAGTTCGAGAAAATGATTACCTCTACCAGCGTAACCAACCCACGCACTCCCGAAAATGCACTAATCATAGGCAACATATTACTAGCGCTCCCCCAGCACCTTGTGCGCAGTGTGGTGACCAATACGACCATATTCAGCCAGACCTCCTTCCAGACCTGACTCCTTAGGGCGCTATTTACACATCAAGACTTCGTATTTCGTGGCAGGCACCTGCCAAGCCATCCAAGACTATGTGCGGCTTAATTCCCCAAGGATCAAATTGCGCCGCTGATTCACGATTAACCCAGGCACATTTCAAGCCCGAAAACATTGCTCCCAAGACATCAAAGGTGTTGCTTGAAACCAAACAGATTTCTGCCCAGGGCAGCGCACACACGTCGACCAGATGATCATAAACTTCTGGCGCGGGCTTGAAGGAGCGCACCGACTCTACGCTTACAATCTCCGTGAAGTAATCGAGAATATTTGCGTGCTGTAGCAGCCGCTCGACGGCTTGCTTGCTACCATTTGAAAATGCGTACAGACGCAAGCCACTGCCTACCATTTCCTCCAACGCGCTGCTTACATCAGCGAATGCATCAAGCTCAGAGTAGGTGTTCATGAGCACCTTGATCTCAGCACCGTCCAGTTCAATCTGCTGCTCACGACAGGCGAAGATCAATGCTTCGCGAGTACATACAGAGAAGTCGCAATAATCCCGCATTAAACCTCTGCGAAAGCTGTACTCCAATTGTTTCTGTCGCCAAGTCTTCGCCACATCTACAGCTTTCTCACCAACCACTTGGGTCAACTGGCCTAGTACAGCCTGAGTGTCGATTAACGTTCCGTAGATATCGAATGCAACTGCCTTGATCATCGTGGTAATCCGTCTTGAGTTAATTTAGAACCGATCAGTCCATAATTAATTAAATTTAAGCCCAGCGCGCCATCACCAGATCGATCACCGTAAGCAGCTCTCGATGCGAGAGCCCAGATTTGGTTTGGGTGCGCAGACCATTCATTACGCAATGCATTAAGAGGGCAAGCTCTTCCGGCGTCTTATCAGCAGATATTTCACCGCTCTCCTGGGCTCGCTCAAAGGCTAACTCGAACACTCGACGGAATCGCTTGGAAGCCAGGATCACTAGGCGATGTATCGCCGGGTCGGAAGATGAAAATTCGTTGGCTACGTTCACGAGCATACAGCCACGGGGGCTGTCTCGCGAAGCATCCTCGAGCACGGACATCAGGCATTCTCGAATGAATTCGAGCGCGTACTCGGACTCGTCAAGGCGCTCACGCATAAACCTTGCCCGTCCCTCGAAATATCGAGTGAATGCAGTCTCGAATAGACTCTGTTTGTTACCGAAGCTTTCATAAAGACTGCTTTTGGAAAGACCAGTAGCTTCAAGCAGATCCTGCAGGCTCGTGGCGTCATAGCCTCGACTCCAGAAAAGCTCCATGGCATTTTCCAGTACAAGTTCAGGGTCAAAGATTCTGGGGCGTCCACGATTCATGCGGCCATTATGGACTGATCGGATTTTTTTTCAAAGCCCGACCGGGTTAGGCTGCTGACGACAAAGAGGAATCCATCCCTTTAGCCCCCTGAAACTGGTGCGAGCATCATTCCACAAGATTCGTTTCTCGGGAGAAATTGACTTATGAACCGATCAGTCCCAAAATAAAAAGTGACCCTCCGTGAATTTTTCCAGAGGTCTTGGGACACTCGGAGCCGCAACCGAGTCAAATTAAGGACTGATCAGTCCGCAAATAGAGGAGCTCATAATGCTCAGCGAATACAAGATTTCTCTCCCGTCGCTTACTCCTGAGTCTGCCGAAGGTCATGGCCGGGATGTACTGACTAAGGCAAAAGCACAGACAGGGTTTATCCCTAATATGTATGCACGCATGGCTAACTCGCCAGGTTTGCTCGAAACCTACCTGCAAGGCTATGCGGCCTTCAGAAAAGAGTCAGGGTTCTCCTCGGAGGAGCAAGAGGTCATCTTCTTGGTTATCAGCCGCGAGAACGGATGTGAATACTGCATGGCTGCTCATAGCACCTTGGCAGACGTCATGTCAGGGATGGCCCCGGAGGTGACGGACGCAATTCGCAATGGCACACCAATCAGTGATTTCAAGCTTGCCGCTTTAGCCGAATTTACCAGCGTAATGTTCCAGACCCGTGGCCTACCAACTGAAGAGTCAGTTCAGTCGTTTTTGAAGGCCGGCTTCAGCGAGCGGCACATCCTCGAAATCGTTCTCGCGTTGGCCGTGAAGACCCTCAGCAATTACTCCAATCACCTCTTTCATACACCCCTAGATGAAAAGTTTGCAGCCCGCGCCTGGACGCAGAACTGATTTCAACCTGTCATGCCGGTTGAGCGCTTCCAGGTTGCGTTTTAGCGCTCACTGGTTTGGTTGCAAGAAATGCGTGTTCGCGCAAGAAACATAGAACACAGGATTACTCAAATGCTGCCCAATTTTTCAAATTATGAGAGATAGACCAAAGATGAAAAGTATTCGATCTGTTTTTAATTTTCTAATAGCTGCATTGCTGGTCGCTTCCCCATTAGCATTCGCGAGCCAGAAAACAAAAGCTTCGGACGCAGATGTCAAAGTTATTTTTTTTGATGTAAATGAAACCCTTCTAGATCTTCATCCTCTACAAAAAACAGTCGGAGATGCGCTTGGTGGCAGGCCTGACTTGTTGAGCATTTGGTTTTCGACGATGCTGCATTATTCATTAGTAGAGACATCAATTAATCAATACCATGACTTTGGCCAGATTGGTGCTGCAGCACTAATCATGGTTGCTCAATCGAATGGATTGACTATTACTCAAGACCAGGCAAAGAACGCTATCGCCCCCATCACTAGCCTTCCGGCGCATCCTGATGTTCGCACTGGATTAGAAACGCTAAAGAACAAAGGCTACAAATTAGTGGCGTTAACAAACTCGTCACGTTCCACCGTAGAGAAACAACTGAAAAACGCAGGATTGTATGATTTGTTTGACGAGTATTTGAGTGGTGAAGCTGTGCACAGCTATAAGCCAAATCTAAAGGTCTATGATTGGGCGATGCAAAAAATCGGAGTAAGCGGCATGGAATCCTTGTTAGTCGCCGCACATGGTTGGGATGTAGCGGGCGCTAAGGAGGCAGGCATGAAAACAGCATTCGTAGCACGAACTGGACAGGCAATGTATCCATTAGCGAAATCTCCTGATTACACAGTCAATGACTTAGTTGAGCTCTCGAATTTACTGCCGAAGCGTTAAGCCAAAAATTGCTTACTGACGTTACTTGCCAGCGGACTTTAAATTATTGAGGTTGAGTGGAGTATCATTCAAACTTGCTGCGCACTCCACTCGCCGCACTTTTAACACCGGTTACCGTATAGACTTTATACATTTCTTTTTTGGTTTTCTCCCCACACTCCTAAGCATTGCGCCACTAAAAAACCAAATAAAAACGCACCCATAAGACTTCGAGGCAAGGTCTATTGTTAACCGCCACTTTATTTTGCCTTGACGGTTTTTTAAAATTGGCCGTACAGTGTGTTCAAGTCGGCTAGCTCGAATGGACAACCAGTTAATCGACCAAGCAGCCTTCAGGTCGCTCAGTATACAACTGCACATCCAAAATTAGCGCACCCCCTCGGCTCTGAAAGGTGCGACTATTCTATTGAGGGATTATATATGACCGTTTACGCAATTATAGGTGGTTCTGGGCTAGCCGACTTGGAAGACCTTAGAAATAGAAAGTCTATATCAATCAATACTCCTTACGGTGAGCCGTCTGGTGATATTTATATAGGCGACTATGGAGATCGGGAGGTTATGTTTTTGTCGCGCCATGGCGAGCAACATCGCTATGCGCCCCATCAAGTTAACTACAGAGCTAACGTTTGGGCCCTTAAGCAGGCCGGAGCAGATTCAATTCTCGCCTTCAACGCTGTTGGTGGGATTAATCATGCAATGGGAGCTGGTAAATTTTGTGTTCCTCACGACCTAATTGACTATACATACTGCCGTCAGCCGACGTTCTTTGATAAAGATCTAGAAAAAGTCACTCATATTGATTTCAGCAAACCTTATACTGATGAGTTGCGTATTAGGTTGATTACTGCATTGGAGGCTGAGGGTTTTGATTTCAGTGCACGAGGTGTTTATGGCTGCACGCAAGGCCCTCGCCTAGAGACAGCTGCGGAAATAATCCGAATGGAGCGTGACGGCTGTGACATTGTCGGTATGACCGGAATGCCAGAAGCGGCACTGGCTCGTGAGTTAGAACTCGAATATGCATGTTTAGCGTTGGTTGTTAACCCAGCGGCGGGGAAATCTTCGTCTGCGATTTCTATGGCGGAGATTGAGTCGGTGTTGCGAGTAGGAGTTAGCAATGCCAAGGCTGTTTTGGTTAGGCTTCTTGGCTCTGACCTTCGTTGATCGCTTCTTCGGTACACCTTTGTTTTGCTCGGCCAACAAAGGTTAGCCCCATATAGCTTGACCGCTGAAGGTGATCCTTTGGACGTTCTGGTTATTTGCTTTTGCCCGGTACCGCCTGGCGTTGTCGTTCGTAGTCGTCCTGTCGGCGTGATGTATATGACAGACGAAGCCGGTGCTGACGAAGGTGATCGCAATGCCTCATGACAAACTGAGCTCCATGTACAGCAACGTGAAGGAGTGCTCCTGAATCTCGTGAACGAGCCGGTGCTGGGGCGTAGTTGAACAAGCTGGAAGCTGATTTCGCCTGTGACAATAATCGTTACAGGCTATTTGGACAGCCGCACCGGTAAACGTCGGATGTTAAAATATTCTCTTTAGATCGAAGCGCAAGGACACTGATGACCGACAATAGAACTCCTGCAGAAACCCCAAGAGCAGCCGCAATTTTAGCTCGCTTCCTGTCGTCGGAATCCGCTGGCGGTCTGGTGCTGATGGGCGCAGCACTCGCGGCACTGATTGTGGCCAATTCACCTCTCTCTCAAGGTTATTTTGCAGCCTTGCACAGTGTCTGGCTGGGTATGTCTGTGGAGCATTGGGTCAACGATGGCCTGATGGCGATCTTCTTCCTAATGGTCGGACTTGAGATCAAAAGAGAGGTTCTGGCAGGCGGGCTCTCCACTTGGGGCCAGCGCGCTTTGCCTGGATTTGGTGCTCTAGGCGGCATGGTTGTGCCTGCGCTGATCTACATCGCAATCAACTGGGGTAACTCTGAGACCTTGAAGGGGTGGGCTATCCCAGCCGCTACCGACATCGCATTCGCACTGGGCGTCTTGTCGTTGCTGGGTAAGCGTGTCCCGACTTCGCTGAAGGTTTTCCTCGCCGCTTTGGCGATCATCGACGACCTGGGTGCTGTGGTCATCATCGCCTTTTTCTACACGACTGGTCTTTCCATGCCGATGTTGCTGGCATCGCTTGCAACCCTGGCCATTCTGATCGCAATGAATCGATTGGGCGTCAGACGATTGCTCCCATATCTGCTGGTCGGTGGTGTGCTGTGGTTCTTCGTGCTGCAATCGGGAGTGCACGCCACCCTTGCTGGTGTCGCTGTAGCGCTCTGCGTTCCTATGGGCAAGCCTGAAGAGGAAGCCCGGTCTCCACTGCTGTTCCTAGAAGAAAAGCTGCACATGTGGGTAGCGTTCGCTGTGGTGCCGATTTTTGGCTTCGCCAATGCGGGAGTTTCACTGGCCGGTATTTCCATGGAGAACCTAGTTGACCCAGTTCCGTTGGGTGTGGCGCTCGGCTTGTTGGTGGGCAAGCAGATTGGCATCTTCCTATTGGCTGCTCTGGCCATTCGTATGGGCTTGGCCAAACTGCCGGAAGGCAGCAATTGGGCACAGCTTTACGGCGTTGCGCTCTTGTGTGGCATCGGCTTCACCATGAGCCTGTTCATCGGGAACCTGGCGTTTGCAGGGTCAGCTCACCTGATTGACGAAGTAAAAGTGGGTGTGTTGATTGGTTCGACCCTGGCTGCAATCGGTGGTGTCCTGATTTTGCGACGCAGTGCTGTTCCTGCCGCTGCGCCCGCCACGATTTCCAGTTAAGCGTAAGCAAGACGGCCACAGAATTTCTCCCTGATCGAAATCCTGTGGCCGTAACATCGATTGGCGAAGTTTGGTCATCGCGCTTTACACCAAAAGCTACCGAGGCGTCCTCTTAACCGCGAATCGTCACCAACAAGTCGGATGCGACTTTTTTCAGCATGAAAGTTTCGCGCTGAATTGACTGCCCCATCGATGACTCCTGGCGCTGCATCACGGCTTCGTTGTGCGATATGGCCTCATGCAGGTTGATCCAGACAGGCCGCATACCATTAGCGATTTCGTGGCTTTCCATTTTGACTGGCTCTAGCTGGGACGCCACTTCGCATACATAAAAATGCGACGTCATGTGCATCAGGTCATATTCTGGTTTCCAGTATGGCCGGTACTCCTCGATGTAACCGTAGTGCTGGAGCACCCGAATCTCGCGTGCACCAGTCTCTTCCTCAAGCTCACGCTTAAGACCTACGATAATGTCCTCGCCAGCATCAAGGCCGCCCCCAGGAAAGCTAAAGTCGTTATAGCGCTCAGTGAACAGCAACAGGATCTGTTCGTTCCGCAACACGATTCCGCGTGCGGCATGACGACGGAATACTTTCCCTTGTATAGATTTCAGATCCGGGTGAAGGATTTCAGTAATGAGTTGCATGAGGTCTCAACAGGACATGTTCAGATATTCATTAACTAGGATGACCGCAGTGTTTCCAGAGTGTTGGAAACACTGCGGTCAGGCGAGTCAATTCAGCGGAGCAGCAATACCGGCATGGTAGCTGTGCGGAGCATGGTTGTAGTTGTGCTACCTACCAGAAATTGTCTGATGCGCGAGTGGCCGTAGGCCCCCATGACTAGCAGATCAATTCCGTGCTCGGCCTGATACACGTGGAGCGCCGCTTCCACTTCCCCCTTTACGATCTGAGCTTGGACGACAAAGCCAGCACTCATGAGCGTGCTCTGGGCTTTCTCCAACGCTTCTCGGTTGCCTTCCGAGTCAGCGCCAACCATAACGAGATGAATTGGTAGATTTTTGCAGAGCTGGCTGGCGGCAAGCAGCTCAACGGTTTTGTGGGCTGTGGGGCTGCCGTCAAAAGCGAGCATTACTTTTTCTGGCTTTTTATAGCTGCTGCTCGTGATCAAAATTGGACGGTGAATTGTGCGCACGACAGCTTCAATTTGGCTGCCAAGGCTGTGCACTCTACGTGTGCTGTCCTCACCCACTCGTCCAATGACCAAGAGTCGAATATCGTCCTGAAGATCAACCAGGCTTTCTATCAAGTGTCCGTGGCGCTGCTTTAGCTCAGGAAATGCAGCTCCGCAAATGACCGTTCGCTCCCTGGCCTTTTCAAGCATGTGTTGACCTTGCTCCAGAGCAAGCCTGGCGCGCTGGGCATCCAATGTAGCCAGCTCCTCCAGCAGATGCTCTCGACTGCCAAGGCCGATATTACCGCTCAGGTCTGCAGATGCGGGGTATTTCTCCTCATCCAATACATGCAGCAAGGTAAGGGGCGCGTTAAGTTGTTGCGACGCCCATGCTGCGTAGTCGCAGACCGCCAATGAGGATTGTGAGTTATCAATGCAGGCCATTACGTGGGTCATTGTCGTTCTCCTTAGTGGCTCATGAGCTTGTCGATGGCATCGGGTTTGTCATGCACGCCGAAGCGGTCGACGATTGTTGCGCTGGCTTCATTGAGACCGAGCACTTCAACCTCTGCGCCTTCGCGGCGGAATTTGATAACCACCTTATCCAGCGCTGCAACCGAAGTGATATCCCAGAAATGGGCTTGGGTCAGGTCGATGGTGACTTTGTTCAGGGCTTCCTTGAAGTCAAAAACGTTGGTGAATTTGTCTGCTGAGCTGAAGAACACTTGGCCCACAACATGGTAAGTGCGATGTGATTCCGTCTCTTCCAGAGTGCTCTTGATATCCAGGTAGTGCCCGACCTTATTGGCAAAGAAGAGGGAGGCCAGCAGCACACCTACCAGTACGCCGTATGCAAGGTTGTGAGTGGCCACGACGACCACGACGGTCGCCACCATGACAAGGTTGGTCGACAGCGGATGCTCTTTCAGATTGCGCAAGGAATCCCAGCTGAAGGTGCCGATGGACACCATTATCATCACAGCGACGAGTGCCGCCATGGGGATTTTGGAGAGCCATTCGCCAAGGAACACCACCATCAGCAGCAGAAAAACGCCGGCACACAATGTCGAGAGACGGGTGCGGCCACCAGACTTCACGTTGATGATCGACTGGCCAATCATGGCGCAGCCGGCCATACCACCAAGCATCCCTGCTGCGATATTGGCAACGCCCTGGCCTTTGCACTCCCGGTTTTTGTTACTGGTGGTATCGGTCAGGTCATCGACGATGGTCGCGGTCATCATGGACTCCAGTAGGCCTACAACGGCAAGCGCTGCTGAGTACGGGAAGATGATCCGCAGAGTCTCAAAGTTCAGCGGGACTTCAGGCCACAGGAAAATCGGCAGCGTGTCCGGCAATTGGCCCATGTCACCTACGGTGCGGATATCCAACCCCAGGTAAATCGCGATAGCGGTCAGTGTCAGGATGCACACCAGCGGCGAAGGAATCAGCTTGCCGATCTTCGGTATATACGGAAACAGGTAGATGATTCCGAGGCCCGCTGCGGTCATGGCGTAGACGTGCCAGGTTACGTTGGTGAGTTCGGGCAGCTGCGCCATGAAAATCAGAATCGCCAGTGCATTCACAAAGCCTGTGACTACTGAGCGCGAGACAAAGCGCATCAGTGAGCCCAGCTTGAGATATCCAGCAAGTATCTGAAGAACCCCACAGAGCAAGGTTGCGGCCAGCAGATACTGAAGCCCGTGATCTTTTACCAAGGTAACCATGAGCAGTGCCATGGCACCGGTAGCCGCCGAGATCATGCCAGGGCGACCGCCGATGAAGGCAATCACGGCACAGATACAGAAGGATGCGTAGAGGCCGACCTTAGGGTCGACGCCGGCGATGATGGAAAAGGCAATAGCTTCCGGAATCAGCGCGAGTGCGACTACGATTCCCGCGAGCACGTCTCCGCGAACGTTGGAAAACCACGTTTGTTTAATTTTTTGCAGCATAGAAATATCCAAGGCAAAGCATCGCGCACGCCAAACGGACGGCGAGCGAATCGATACAAATTCAAATTTTGAGGATTTTTTCGCTGTGTGCTTTAGGTGTAAAACCGGGCGTACAGCAGTGCGCACCCGCGAGCGAAGCTAGCGGAAGCAAGGTGTTGCGAGGGGGCGTAGCGCTAAGGCGGCGTAGGCTGCCAGTAGATCGTTTGGAGTACAGTCATGCTGATGTTCCTGTAGCTCAAAGGGTATGCAGAACCGTCAGTATACATTGAAGCCGCCGTTGATTGCGACTCCGTGTCAAGCTCCACGAGCATTGAATGCTGAAAGAGAGCTAGCTGAAGAGCAGGTTTTTGAGCAAAGTTTGCGAGTGATGCGAGGGGATAGCCTTAAGTATCTCGCGAGACCCGCTTAGGTCTCTAGCTGGCTTTTCGATTAGGTTGGTACATTATGAAACCAAGTTCACATTCACTCGCAGGGTTAGCCTCGTATTGTAGTGGTCAACTAATTCCGGACACCTCGATAGGTGGTTTCGATGCCATCGCCCGCTCGTAAACGGTCGGCGGCAGATACCCCAGTTTTGAGTGCAGCCGTTCGTTGTTGTAAAACCCAACGATGTACTCAGTGATGTCGCGGATAGCTTCTGCATGGTTGGCATAATCACGTCGCCATACACGCTCCATTTTCAAGCTCAGGAAGAAGCGCTCCATCACCGCGTTGTCCCAGCAGTTACCTTTACGGCTCATGCTCTGCTGCATGTCGTTTCGCGCCAGCAACGCTCTGTAACTTGCGCTCGCGTACTGGCTGCCACGGTCTGAGTGGGCTATCAGTCCTGGTGGCGGCTGGCGTTGAGCGATGGCCAACTGCATCGCGCTACACACCAACTCTGCCGGCATGTTCGGGGCCATGGCCCAGCCCACTATCTTGCGTGAAAACAAGTCCAACACCACCGCCAGGTACAACCAGCCACTGCGAGTGCGGATGTAGGTTATGTCGGCCACCCAAGCCTTGTTTGGCGCCGTTGGGTCAAACTGACGGCCCAATATATTCTCTGCAATCGGCAAGTCATGGTTGCTATCGGTTGTGTGCACAAACTTGCGCTTCCAGGCCGAACGCAGGCCGTTGGCACGCATTAAACGACGGATTTTATAAAGACCGACAGCCATACCTTTGCCGCGCAAAGCATCACGCAACGGGCGGCTACCGTAGCAGCCACCACTTGCAGCAAACGATGCCTTGAGTTGCACAACGACAGGACAGCTCTGCCGAATAGGCGCCTCAGCGCGTTTTTGGGCCTCGTAGAAGCCGGATCGACTGACGTTTAATAAACGGCAGACATACGCCACCGAATAAGCCTTCTGTTGCAGCTGCCGAACCAGTCGATACGTTACTTCAGCTCGCGGGCAAAGAAGGCGGTAGCCTTTTTTAAGATGTCGTTATCCACCTTGAGCTGCCGGTTCTCTTGCTCCAGTTGGCGGATGCGCTGCTGTTCAGACGTCAACGGTTTACCGATTCCGGATTGTCCCAGTTGCTCGGCCTCGTACTGCTGCACCCAGCGTCGAACAGCCGTCTCACCAATATTCAGATCCCGGCAGACCTGCGGCACGGTCAATCCCTGATCCTTGATCATCTTCACGACTTGCAGCTTGAAGCTGTCGTCGAATGTTCTGCGTTTGTCGGTCATGAAAAACTCCTCGATAGATGCATTTTCCACCTATCGGGGTGTCCGGGGAAATTAGACCACTACATATGTCTAAGGAAAGCCATCGTTTAGCCCATGTTTAGTTGGCTCCATAGTATTTGGTTTCGTACCGCAATCATTTTGGGAGGGGTGAATATTGTCAGCCGAAGGTAGTGCAACGGTGGTCAAGACTGACTCCCCTTGGACGGTTTTTCTGGTGTTCCTGCGACTAGGACTCACCTCTTTTGGAGGCCCGATTGCGCATCTAGCTTACTTTCGCGAAGAATTCGTTGCTCGACGCCAATGGCTGAGCGAGCGCAGTTATGGGGATTTGATTGCCCTATGCCAGTTCTTGCCGGGGCCCGCCAGTAGCCAGGTTGGCATAGGTTTAGGACTATCTCGCGCCGGGTTTCTTGGAGCAGTCGCTGCGTGGGCAGGTTTCACATTGCCTTCGGCAATAATCCTGGTTTTATTCGCTCAGGGTATGTCCGCGTGGGGAGGCGCGTTTCCGAGCGGTCTTTTGCACGGTCTTAAAATTGTCGCGGTGGCTGTCGTTGCTCAAGCCGTCTGGGGTATGGGCCGTAGTCTTTGCACTGACGCGCCTCGAATAACTATCGCCGTGTTTGCTGCTTATGCTGCACTCCTTTGGCCGCATGCCTGGGGACAGATCGGCGTGATTTTCTTCGGCGCCATCATAGGATTGATCCTCTTCAGAACCGATCAGAACCAGGCTACGGAGTCTTTGCCGGTATCGGTGAGTAGGAAAGTCGGTGTGGTGTCTTTGCTGGTGTTCCTCGGCTTGTTAGTTGGTCTGCCATTGCTGGTTCAGCTGTGGCCCTCACAAGCATTAGCTGTGGTAAACGCCTTCTTCCGCGCTGGGTCATTAGTTTTCGGAGGTGGGCATGTTGTGCTGCCGTTGCTTCAGTCGGCGACCGTACCGAACGGATGGGTAGCCAATGACACGTTTCTTGCCGGATATGGTTTAGCACAGGCCGTACCAGGCCCGCTTTTTACCTTCGCAGCATTTCTTGGCGCGTCCATGAGTGCCCAACCTTCTGGTTGGCTCGGGGCTACTGCCTGCGTCATTGCTATTTTTGCTCCTTCGTTCTTGCTCGTAATCGGCGTGCTGCCATTTTGGGAGCAACTGCGGAAAAGCTTACGCACCCAAGCTGCACTTTCAGGCGTAAACGCAGCAGTTGTGGGCCTTCTCCTGGCGGCCTTGTATAACCCAGTCTGGACGAGCGCCATATTGATTCCTGCAGACTTTGGCTTAGCGTTGATAGCGCTTGTGGCTTTGATGTTCTGGAAGGTTCCTCCATGGTTGGTCGTCCTGGCGGGAGGTCTCCTCGGATGGTTACTCGGCATTGAGTTTTGAGGTCGACTAAGCGATTCCGTCAGGACTGGTTGTTTAGCGCACGCTTACAGTGTGCTGAGTTGTTGATGCAGCCGATGGATTTGATGAGCCGAAGGGGGCAGAACTGAGAACATGCATTGCGACCTGAATTTCGCGATTAGCCTTCTACGGTCTGAGCTAGAACTAGACGAAAGAGAAGTCCCCAGGTGAGGTACTCAGATTTCAGACTGCGCATTTTTTTCAAATGGGCTAATGGCGAAAACTGATCCGGGAAAGGTAATGTTCAAATTCTTATTCATGGACGACTTACATGCCAGTCACAATTCGCGCTGCAGTTGTTGCAGATGCACAAGCTATCCAGCGTATTTACGCTCCCATCGTTTCGACAACGGCGATCTCGTTCGAAGAGATTCCGCCAAGCGCTGAGGAAATCGCTCAGCGAATAGCGACGACACTTCAGACATATCCCTACCTGGTGGCCGAAGAAGGTGGGGAGATCAAGGGCTACGCCTATGCCAGCCAACACCGTGCACGTCCGGCATACCGATGGGCCGTTGACGTAACGGTGTACATAGCCGAATCGGCTCGCCGTCAGGGTGTTGGCCGTGAACTCTATGAGACCTTGCTTCCGATCCTTGAAAAACAGTGCTTTCGTGCAGCTTATGCCGGAATCGCACAGCCCAATGAAGGCAGTGTGGGGCTGCACGAGTCGCTGGGATTCGTCCATATCGGCACATATCCGGAGGTAGGCTTCAAGCTTGGGAAATGGCACGACGTCGGCTACTGGCGGCTCGGGCTGTGCCAGGCAACTCCGCCACTGGAGCCTATCCTCTTTCCTGAGCTTGAAGCCGCATCACAGTAGGTACACTCGATTTGCGTCGCGAGCCATCAGGATTCGCTAGTGAGATAGCTTTGGACTTGGTTGACTACATCTCGAGCGGTGCGGGTTACTCCGATCAATGTCGCAGAGGCGAGCCCCGTCCAATCGCCGTAACCCACCAGCCACAGACTGGGTGAAGCAACACTCCGGTTTTCGTTCACAGCCACTTTGCCATCCTGGCCTACAATGCCCAGGCTGTTCAGGTGGTCGAGCGCTGGAGAAAACCCAGTGCACCAGATGACGACATCCACCGCTGTTTCGTCTCCTGATGACCAGACAACGCCTGTTGAAGTGAAGTGCGTGAATGGCCGTACTGCGCTCAATACACCGCGTTCACGAGCGTCCTTCACCGATGGCACCATTACGATGTCGCCCAGCCCCCCAGCGGGGTTTTCAGGCTCCACGCCATCCTGTTGCGCCTTCAATCGGGCAGTAGCTCGTTCGAACAGGACACGCCCATCAACCTCATCAGGTAGAAACTTTGGGGCCTCTTGAGTTACCCAGGTTGCCTGACCCACTTTAGAAACCTCGGCGTAAATCTGGGCTCCCGAGTTGCCACCACCCACGACAAGGACGGCTTTCCCCTCAAACTCATCCGGCCCAACGTAATGAGCGGAATGAAGCTGCTGCCCTACGAACAACTCCTGTCCGGGATAGCTCGGGGTAAATGGGCGGCTCCAGGTGCCTGTTGCACTGATAACCGCTTTGGCATCCCAGTTTCTATCCCCGGAGACAACCCGTAATCCTTCTTCGATTTTCTCGACACGGGTCACCCTGGTGGATCGCATGATGGGGAAGTCATATCGACGCTCGTACAGAGTCAGATAGTCGATAACATCATCACGGTGAGGCGTTTCTTCTGATACGGCAGGCATCGGCCAGCCTGCAATCGAGCTCCATGCCGATGGAGAGAAGAGTCGCAACGAATCCCAGCCATGCCGCCAGGCTCCTCCTGGTGCCGACTCCGCATCGAGCAGCACGTAAGACAAGCTTGTCCGCTTCAAAAAATAGGCGACTGTCAGCGCGGATTGACCACCGCCGATAACCACAACATCAAGTTTCGAATTCTGAATCACCAGCATCCTCCAGGCTCAATCGCGGCACCTCACCGTCGTCGTATCAGACTCTGCGACCGTGCTCATCAATGACCACTTGGCCATCCTCTTTGACGAAACTCCCACGCTGCTCTTGCGGTAACAGGTCGAGGACTGCCTCTGAGGGACGACACAAGCGTGTCCCCAAAGGCGCCACGACGATGGGGCGATTGATCAGGATAGGGTGAGCCATCATGGCATCGATGAGCTTTTCGTCCGTCAGCGATGCATCACCCAATCCCAGCTCTTCGTACGGAGTTCCTTTGATACGCAAAAGAGCCCGCACCCCGATACCCATATCCCCGATGAGCCTGGCAAGTGTGGTGCGATCAGGCGGGGTCTTCAGGTACTCGATAACCGTCGGTTCTTCCCCGCTATTACGGATCAGCTCCAAGGTATTGCGAGAAGTGCCGCATTCGGGGTTGTGGTAGATCGTGATCTGGCTCATATCGCTTCCTCGTGCTGACGTTAGATGGAGCGCTGGTTGACGCGTTTGGACAGCTCTTCGGCGGACTCTTTACGCTCGGAGTACCGATCAACCAAATAATCCTGGCGATCCCGCAACAGCAGGGTGAACTTCATCAGTTCTTCCATCACGTCCACGAGACGGTCGTAGTACGAGGAAGGTTTCATACGGCCTGCTTCATCGAACTCGGTGAACGCCTTGGCCACGGAAGACTGGTTAGGGATGGTAAACATCCGCATCCACCGTCCAAGTACCCGCAGTTGGTTAACCACGTTGAAGGATTGGGAACCGCCACAGACCTGCATCACTGCAAGGGTCTTTCCTTGCGTAGGTCGTACAGCACCTATCGCAAGCGGAACCCAGTCAATTTGGGCTTTGAATACTGCACTCATGGAGCCGTGACGCTCAGGGGAGCACCACACCTGTCCCTCAGACCATTGCATCAGCTCGCGCAGCTCAGTGACCTTGGGATGTGTATCGGGAGCGTCATCCGGAAGCGGCAAACCCGAGGGGTCGAAGATTTTGGTTTCGGCGCCAAACTTCTCCAGCAAACGGGCTGCTTCCTGAGTCACCATACGGCTGAAAGAGCGCTCTCGCGTCGATCCGTACAAAAGCAGAATTCGAGGCTTATGGAGTGACGGTATACGCGGCTCCAGTTGCTCCAGCGACGGAATGTCGATTAGGTCGGTGTGTACGTTCGGCAATGTGTCTTGCATATAAACTCCTACCACGGCGCCGGCTAGGACGCCGCCTCGGTTGATCTTTAAAGCGAACCGATGCGGTTCAGTTCAGCTTTGAGCTGGTCAGGGCTCATGGTCTTGAGCGGCAGCATAAGAAACGCACTCACCCGCTCGTGAATTTTGGCCAGTGTGGCTTCAAACGCTGCGGTGATCTCGGCTTCCGACCCGCTAGCCTCAGACGGGTCGGCCAGCCCCCAATGCGCCTTCAAAGCTGGCCCAAAGAAGATTGGGCACGCTTCACCCGCTGCCCGGTCGCAGACAGTGATCACGATGTCTGGAGGCGAGCCTTCAAAAGCATCCGAAGCCTTGCTGCTCAAGCCCACAGTGGAGATACCCTCCGCCTCCAGCGTTTGCAATGCCCGTTGATTCACCTGGCCACTAGGAAAGCTTCCTGAGCTGACTGCTTCTACACCCTCGGGCGCCAAATGGTTGAAAAGCGCCTCGGACAGAATGCTGCGGCAGCTGTTGTGAGTGCACATGAACAAGACTTTCATCAGACGATTCCTTGATTCAGAAACTGAGGCGCAGTGCCAGGGCGGACAATGTGGCGACGAGGATGGGCACGGTCAGCACGATCCCGGTCTTGAAGTAGTAACCCCAGCTGATCGTTATGTTTTTCCGGGCGAGCACGTGCAGCCACAACAGAGTTGCCAAGCTCCCAATTGGGGTGATCTTCGGGCCCAAGTCGCAGCCGATGATGTTGGCGTAAACCATCGCTTGCTGGACTACACCATCGACTTCGGCGGCATGAATGGATAAGGCGCCTACCAGAACGGTGGGCATGTTGTTCATGATCGAAGACAGCAACGCTGTCAGCAGCCCTGTCCCAAGGGACGCGCCCCAAACGCCATAACCGGCGAACACGTTCAGGATCTGCGCGATGTGGTCGGTCAGGCCGGCGTTCTTCAGGCCATAAACAACCAGGTACATACCCAAAGAAAAAATCACCACCTGCCATGGCGCCTCTTTGAGCACCTTGCATGTGTTGATGGCGTGACCACGAGCCGCGATGACGTAAAGAATGAATGCACAGACCGCTGCAATGGTACTGATTGGCACCCCCAATGGCTCAATGACAAAGAAGCCGATCAGCAGTAGTGCCAGCACCCACCAACCGGCTACAAAAGTGGCTCGGTCGTGGATTGCCTCGTCCGGATTGTCCAGTTGGTTGAGGTCATAGGTCTTTGGTAAATCTTTGCGGAAAAACCACAGCAGCATGGCTAATGTCGCCGCAACGCTGACGATGTTTACCGGCACCATGATCGAAGCATATTCGTTAAAGCCGATATCGAAGTAGTCGGCAGAAACGATGTTGACCAGATTGGAAACTACCAGCGGTAAGCTCGCCGTATCGGCGATAAAACCGGCTGCCATAACGAATGCCAACGTAGCAGCAGGAGAAAAACGCAACGCCAGCAACATCGCGATCACAATGGGTGTGAGGATCAATGCTGCTCCGTCATTGGCGAACAGGGCCGACACCGCTGCGCCCAGCAGTACGATAAATGCGAAAAGCTTGCGGGTGCTCCCGCCTCCCCATCGGGCCACATGCAGCGCAGCCCACTTGAAAAAACCTGCCTCATCAAGCAGCAGACTAATGATGATGACCGCGATGAAAGTCCCAGTGGCATTCCAGACGATGCGCCAAACCTCTGGTATGTCGGCAAGTGTAACGACGCCTGCGAGCAACGCCACGATGGCACCGAACATCGCACTCCAGCCTACCCCAAGCCCCTTGGGTTGCCAGATGACCAGGACGATGGTGGCGATAAAGATCAATACGGCAATCAGCATTTCGTTAATCCGGTTGGGCGTGAATCAGCTGCACACGGCCTGGTTGATCGGACGGTCGTTCATACCGCACAGGCGTTTAGTCTCGGTTTCCAGCCATTGCTGATTGGCGTGTACGACTTCTTTCAAAACCGCAGTTACCCACGCAGGCAAATCGGGATTCAGGCGGTAGTACACCCACTGACCCTGGCGACGATCCATCAGCAAGCCTGCTGAACGAAGCAGCGCCAAGTGACGAGAAATTTTGGGCTGATTCATCTCAAGAGCGGCTGTCAGCTCGCAGACACATAACTCGCCTTCACTCACGACGAGCATCGTAATTTTGGTTCGGGTGTCGTCTGCTAGGCACTTGAATAGCGTGATGGGGTTCATGGCTTCTGTCATAGATCCTCCAGGTGTTTGGTCTTGACCAAAACGAAGAGCTTGATGCGCTCGTGGATGTCGTGGAGCGTATGGCGAAATGCGGCAGGATCATCGCTAGTTACTGGGTCAGGAAAACCCCAGGCAATGACTTCATCTGCACTGGGCATTGGTAGGCACTCGCTTGCGGATTTATCACAAAGAGTGATTACGTAATCGAATCGATCAGCTTGAAACTCGCTGAGGGACTTGCTGCGCAGGCCCGTTGCATCGACTCCAACTGCCTCCAATGCTTGAGTCGTGCGCGGATCAACCTCAGACGGTTCGGATCCTGCGCTGAAGGCCTCGAAGCGCGGGTCGGTGTGCCGCAGCAAAGCCTCTGCAAGCAGGGAGCGGGCTGAATTGGCAACGCACACGAAAAGCACTTTGAACGCAGGGCTCATGGTAGGACTCAATATATACGGAAAATCGAATATACGCTTTGGCGAATATTCGGTAAAGCGAATATGATGAGTGCTGCTTCGGCTTGAGCTGTAACAGTCCATGTAAAGCGGCATAAAGGAGATAAAAGCATGGAGAGGAAGATGATGATCCAGGCAACGAAAATTGCCGGAGAGCAATGGCAGCGTTTTCGCGCTGCATTGAAATCCGCCGACCTTCCCGCAGACGATATTGATCTTCCAGGCCGAACCTTTTTTGAGTTCACACTGGACAGTGAGACGGTCGCATGGGGAGGATTCGAAACGCATGGTAGGGACGGGTTGTTGCGTTCTCTGGTCGTAGTGTCGACATATAGATCGAAGGGGGTCGGTGTCGAGGTGCTTCGGTTCATTGAAGCGATAGCCGCCGAGCAGGGAATTGCTCGACTTCATTTGCTGACAACAACTGCGTCAGGCTTTTTTGAGCAACATGGCTATGCAGTGAATCAACGAGGCTCTGCGCCGCCTCTGATTTCTCAGACGGAGCAGTTCAGGGGGCTTTGCCCTGGCTCGGCTTGCTACATGTGCAAGGCATTATCTGCGAATGCACGAAAGTAGCTGATCACCTTGGTGATGGCTTTTAGCCTCGATGCCGGCTAGATTTGGAGCTTTCTACGATCAAGGAAGGATATGAAAAAGCTCATCGCAGTAATGGGGATCTGTGTCGCACTTGGCGGTTGCGCTACGTCCCATTACACGGCAGGCCGAGACTTTCCTTCGGCCAGTGTAGCGAGCATCACCAAAGGTAAAACCACGACTGCTGAGTTGAAGTCCCTGTTTGGTGAGCCCTACGCCAAGAGTGCTGTCAGCGAGACTGACGAAAAGTGGATCTACACCTACACCAATGGCTCAGCCCATGCCCAAAGCTACGTGGTCACCATGAAGGTGACGACTACTGGCACACAGAAAACGCTTGATGTCCTGATCCGCAATGATGTGGTCATCAACTACACGTTCAGCGAAGGCCCCGCTCCAGGCACTACCACAGCGACGAACTAAGTTCGCCACCTTGCCATCGGGCGACCCACCGCGCTCAGTACGTTGTTGATGGAGCAAGATCATGGACAGAACATATGCCTTCGTGGATGAGTCCGGGAATTCCGACCTTGATACGTCGAAAGCTGGAAGCTCGGACTTCTTCATCGTGTGCTCCATTCTAGTGGCAGAGAAAGACCTGGAGGCTGCTTATGCCCAAGCTGAAGCGCTCCGCAAGCGGCATTTTCAAACAGGCGAGATCAAATCTAGCAATCTGAAGCCCAAGGATTCAGATCGCCGCGCCCGGATCCTAAACGAGCTAGCCGAGCTGCCATTCAAGCTCTATTTCACCGTCGTTGATAAGTCCCGAATCCACAAAGACGGCGGCCTCCGTATCAAGACCTCGTTCATAAAATACGTGAACGGGTTGCTCTATGAACGCTTGTTCCGCGCATACCCTGACCTCCAGATGATCGTTGACGAGCATGGTGGCCAGGAATTTCAGGAGAGCCTCAAAAGCTACGTTGCAGAACGATTCGTGGACGACCTATTTGGCGATAAGGATGCCTTCCAGACGATGGCCAGTAAGGACAACGTTTTGGTTCAGGTTGCAGATTTCTTCGCTGGCTCAGTCGCTCAGATCTACGAAGAGAAAGCTTCGGAAGAAGCTGTTCTTGCCTACAAGAAAATCCTCCGCAGCCTGACTCTCGGAATGCTTGAGTGGCCATCCAAGTACCAGTCTCTTCTGCCGCCGCCGACGCATGAATCTGGGTATGCAGACTACCAGGTACACCAAGAAGCTCTCCGCCAAGCTGATCGTTTTAGCGAGCGGGCTGGTGAGCACCCTGATGAGGATGAGCGCCTGCAATTGAGCATCCTGCGGTTCTTAAGATTTCAAAGCGAATTCGTCACCAAGGATTACGTGCTGACTACGGAGATCATGGCCCATCTAAAAGACAGCGGATTGGGAGAGGTCAACGGCCAGAGAATCCGATCCAGTGGCATTGCCAAGCTCCGGGATGCGGACGTCATCATCACAAGTGCGGCCAAAGGCTACAAGATCCCTCAAACACGGGCGGACATTAACGAATTTCTTGAAAGAGCGTCAGGCATTGTTGTTCCTCTACTGGAACGGGTCAAAAAGGCTCGAGAAGTATATCGGCTGAGTAGTCGAGGAGAATATGACATCGTGACGGCAGCCAACCTGGCTGAGCTTGCCAAGCTGCTCACTGCGCTCGAGGCGTTTGCAGATGACTGAACTCAGTCATGGCAACGAACCTCAGCAGGCTGCATTGATCCAGGATGAAATCCTAGAGATCTTGAAAGAAGCCAAGGTGCTTGCGCTTAGATTCTATCGCTTGACCGGCAAGCCGCTGGGCGTGACAGGCGAGGTCGCAGAGTACGAAGCTGCTACTCGACTCGGCCTGTTACTACATCCTGCAAGGCAGGCAGGTTACGACGCTACAGAGACGCTGGAAGATGGCGTCGCGAGAATCCAGATCAAGGGCCGCTGTATCCTGAACCCGCTAAAGATTACGGGCCGCATGGGCGCAATTGATCTACGACAGCCCTTCGATATTGTGCTCTTAGTGCTGCTTGATTCTGAGTTCAACGCATTTGCAATGTACGAAGCGAGTCGTGCCAAAGTAGAGGCAGCGCTGACCCTGCCAGGGTCGAAAGCCAGAAATGAACGGGGAGCTCTGGCGATTAGGCAATTCATGTCGATAGCTACCTTGCGCTGGGCTCGCCACGAGGCCAGCGAATCAGAGAATCTACTTCCCTCCTAGAATCGAGCGCTAGTGGTATGTTGCTCTGAGATACATATTTAATGTCCCCAATAAGGCACATTAACCATCATTTTTAGGCTTAATGGCCCTATTTGGGTACATTGGGATGAGGGATGGATTGCGGCAACCAGTGACAATTGCTGCCACTGTACGGGACAACATGCTGAACATCCTTCAATTGCCGACTAGGGTGCCGGTGGTCTTGAACATTACTGATGCCCACTCAATGAAGCTGACCGCAGGTGGAACACCGACTACCCAACCCTTTAGTCTTAATTGGAGTAGTGGAAGGCATGGCTGTTATGGCCATTCACGCTCCATTTAAAGGGCGAGGATTTGATTCCGGCTAGCTTGGTTCTGCATGAACAGCAGGATGTCGAAAACCCGGCCTGGGGTGTCTTCTAGTCCCTTGTGGTTGCTCGTCAGAATCCCCTCCTCGAATACTTCCCGGTTTAGGTTCCAGCAGTGCCCCAGATAAAACGGTAGCTCGCAGATTCGACGGCCTGCTGCTTGCTGTACGTTCCTCGGCAGGAGTTGCTGTCCCGTAAAGCCCGCTTTCCCCGCTCGAGCTAGCCCACCCCTTACCTGGCTATCCAGTGCAGGAATCAGCCCGGTGATGAGAAGCAGGGCTTTCATGGGATAAGTGATGCTGGTGTTGTTGAAAAACAGCACATCCGCCAGCGTATTCAGGATCCCCAGAATTTCCTGGTCGAAGGCTCCAACATCATTGAGTGGTGCATCGCTGTTCAGGAGACGATGCTCCTGCAGATTGAGGCTGAATGCCGCAAGGCTTTGCTGGCTCAGTTTGAGTAGGCGCTCATGAAGCCGCTTGTCCTTCAGAGCACTTACGATTTGCGGGACGGGGCGAAGAATTGGGCTTCTCCGTCTGCAAGCGCCCCAGTTGCGTAACGCTATCGATAACGCCTGGGCGAGTAGTGCTGCATTTGCGCGGCCCGACGGCGCATTGAGATATCGATATGCAAACGATTGCACGTTTGAGAAGTCCTGGTGGTAGGACAGCCTGAAGTCGTTGATGGCTGATGTGATATCGAGGGAGCTGCCAACCAGTCGAAGCATGTTTTCCATCACAGCAGAAGGGGGAGCCACGAGTGTGTAATTTGCCCTGCAGCAGGTCAAGCTGGAACCCGAGATGCCAGTCCTACTGACGGGCACATGACAATGGCTTGACCGCCCTGGAATCCCATTACGGCGTCATCAAAATCGGGTTGAGGTTCAGCCTTGATGCTAACTGGATGGAAGGGCAGCTTCCGACGCTCCCGAAAGAGGTGGATGGCATTACGTTCAACTGCACCCCTACAGCTAGGAATTGAACATCTTCGGGCACTGGGCTGTAGTCTTGTTGCGTGCCCCAGGCGCCTGCGTGTAAGGTCTCGCAGTGTCACCAGCGCTGGTATTTCAGCTCGATAGCCGTCAGATTCCTAATGGTTAGTTTTATTGTTAACCAATTGATTTGTATAGATTTATTTTAGTCCCCTACAAGCCTTCGCGGTGAGTCCTCAGAATCGCATCCAGACAGACGCCATCTCGTATGGCCTGTCCGGTGAAAGCTGTGGGGAGACACATGTCACCGTCCATTTGCGCATAGATGTGCAGTAGCGGCTTGTCGCTTGGACGGTAGGATTTTGATTGACTCACACCGTTCGCCTTCCCCTTGGGTTTGGGGAAGCCCCGGAAGGAATTCCGGCGTCGGCCTGAAGGCCACTGCGTTCGCCGCGTCGTCCTTGGACGATAGCGATCCTGTACATGGCAACGACGGTTGTGCAGGGTGAACGCCGCGAAAACGGTGAACAGAATGAAAGACTTCGTCCGATCTGTTTGGCGCTTGGTGGTTGATGTGTCTCGAGTGCTCCGTGCGTGCCTCGCGGTACTTGACTACTATGACCGTCACAATCCTTAACCAGTAACCCGCCTGAGGCAACTCAGGCGGGTCTTTTCCATTTCTACGGGGCCGTGCCTCCGTCGGTAGAGACAAACAAAGACAGCTTCTCATCCAGCAGAGCGAGGTCACGGGTGTCGAGGATGCGAGTGATCCCCTCGTTAACGCACTTCGTTATATGTAGGCGTAGTTTGTAGATTTCCTGTTGCCCTAGAATGGTCGACACCATGTAGCTTGCGCGGGCCATCCAATAACGAAGCGAACCTTCCGAAGCATTAAGATTGATATGCTTCAAGTCAACCTTGTTCAAGAACTCAATTAGGCCCCCCGATATGTTTCCTCTACCGTACCAGAAAGGCTTATAGGGAGTGCTTTTAGCTTGCTCAGTTAGTACCAGTGCAACCATGCCAATAAGCGTCATGAGAGTGACTTTGTCATCAAGCTCCGCACGTGCGAACATTTCTGAGAGCTTACCTATATGCGGAATTGCTTTTTTGTATGTTAGTTCGTCGATGGGCCTGCCAAATAACTTGGAGTAGAAGTGAATGAAGCAAGGCTGATAGTCTTGGAAGAAACTCTCACAACTGTTGGTCTTTATGTAAACTATCTGTGGAGAGGTGGTGCCAAGGTCAACATTCTGCATCAGCGTTTCGATGTCTTCAATGGCGCTGCCAAATGGTGGTTCAGCCGCGACGACAATATCATGTAACTCAGCGTAGGCCTGCATATGATGGTAGTGCTCAAGCTGAATCATGTACGTGAATAGATGTTCGTCCAGTGGCAGCTTTGCAGGTTGACGTTCTGAAAAATCAAGAATCCGGGTAGTGCACTCTGCTATATGCAGGGCCAGATCGCCGTAGACTTTAAGGTTGCCCTGACTCTGATACGCTGCGCTATTAGCCAGCAGTTCTTCAACACTATCCAGTACACTTCGCATTTGCCCATAAGTGGACATAATGTTCTTCAGCCGTTCACGCGGTATCTCAAAGCTCAAATGTGCTTTCAGATCTGCTATGATTTCCACCTCTTCACTGGAGCCATCAATACCATATGAGTCACGAACTTCAAACGAAGCTTTGCCACTTTTTTGTGGTGGTGCTAAGAGCGTAAATAACGTCGAATAATCACGCTGAAATCTGTAAAGCGTCTTGAGCACCTTGAGGGCTTTGGACTTGTCCTCTTCAAAAAACTCGGAAAACTGTTTATCAAGAATCGAAGTGATACGGGTTTTTATTGTTTTTAAAGTGTCGCGCGGGTCTACGTCATTTTCATTGAGCAATTCTTCTTCCAAGTGCACATATTTTCTGAACGATTCTGGAGCCTCCCGGAAGTTCCCAAGATCAAACATTCCAGGAAATACTTTGTCTCGTTCCTCATCAGTCAGTATTCTATTAACCAACTCATACAGTTGGCTCACCCCTTCTGGCCCACCACCCAGAATTCTATTGTTTACGCGACTTTTTCTAAACTTGCGGTGATGTACATATTCGTGTGAGGCAAACATGGCATCCTCGCCAAAGCTCTTTTTGACATCGTGTTCAATAAGGTGCCGAAACAGTTCTATATCCACAACAAACTCCATGTAAAGGGGGGGGTGAATTGGATGGCATAGTGCCATATTTTACGATTTGGCGATGCCAGTTTGAGCTGATGAGGGTTGATAACGGACGCCCATTCGCCGGCGGCGTGACGCTCAACTCAATACGGAAACGCCACTCAACTGCTTGGCCAAGCTTCTGACACTACGGTTCCGTATAGGATTGTCTGGATGGACTGGGATTTGTAAGTAAATCTCCGGTCGTCAGGGTGTCGGCTGCTCGCTGACTCGATGAGATGCGTCCGAGGAGAAATAATGTTGCATCCCACGAGACAATCGTTTGATCCAGGGAGAAATCAGGGGACGGTAGACCTACCATGCAACTTGCCCCTGTGGACACGAATACGTCTTCTCGACGTATCCAGGGCTCATAAGTCGCCTCAAAGCTGGTAGTGTATTTCGCTCACTGTGAGTTATCTTAAGCGACTCCAGTTTTTTAAATGGAGGTATTTTTTGTGTTTCCTTGGGGGAGTAATGGATAAGAAGATTAATTATGAAACTCGGCTAACTTTGTTCGTTGATTTTTTGGGCTTTAAGGAAAAGATCGAAGAAACAGAAAGTGATAATAAATCTTTGCAGGAATTGGTTTATGTGATGACCGAGGTGGCAACCATAGCCAAAGAGGGCGACCCCAAGGAGTTTGAGGTTTCGCAGTTCTCGGATTGCCTGGTACTCTCCTATGGAGTGAAAGATTTTAATCTGATTTTTGACATTGTGAACAAGCTAAGCCACGTTGTGGTACGAGCAGCAGAGCTAGGGTATCTCATTCGCGGAGGCCTGACATTTGGGGATCTTCTCCATACCAAACAGCTTGTTTTAGGGCCTGCCATGAGCCGGGCATACCACCTCGAGTCCCAGGTCGCTAAGGTGCCTCGCGTCATTCTTGACCCTGTTGAATTCAATGACGTCCTATTTAATCCCACTCATGACACTATCAAAACCGTTAAAAAGTTTTTAAAGTGGGATAAGAAATGTAAGCTTTGGTACTTCGACTATATTTCAATTAATGTGGTCGTTGATGTTGTTGGGGGTGACCCCATGAAATATCCAAAATACTTGAAAACTTTGTCTGGGATGATTGAGAAGGGTTTAAAAAGCTCTCATCCGGGCGTTCTCGAAAAATACGTTTGGATGCACAAACGCTACAAAGCTGCTAGAAAACCACTTATTGGTCTGCCCGACGATCATCTTGATCGGCGAAAATTCCCAGGCTTTATCGAGGCCTTTGAAAAGCTTCCTAGTTTGAACAAGGCTGCCTCAGCGGCGGAGGATTTTGTTGCCAAAGCCAAGAAAAAATCAGCGCGGAACTGTAAAAAGGGATAAATCTAATCTTGCCAATTCCTTGAGTCAATTGACCTCAGGCGGTCGCTTGCAGGCGGCCTTTCGATTCCTAGTGATCACGAATGACTGGCCTTCCTGCAGGAGTTGCATGATCCGCTTGAAGCGCCGTATTGCCTGCGGTACGCAGATCACCTGCATTTAGACCTCTTCGTCCCAGTGCACCAACATCTTGATCTCGAGTGATCGCTGATGTATTGCAATCTCACGTTCACCGGCCCGTTACGCGCCTATCGGATATTACCGCTTCGAATGTGGCCGCTGACATGCTGTAGCGTCAACCGCTCAGGGAAGAAGTACATCGCCTGGGTGTGGCACCGATACACCTCGGGCATATGCTGCTGTAGGTACACGGCAAGCGAGTCTTCGGTCACCTCAAAGTTTTAGACGCGCCAGTAGGCCTCGATGAGATCTCTGTTCCGGCGAAGATATTAACGCCATAACCACCCAGGGTTCGGTATCTAGTATTGAAACTTGAACAGGGAAGGACAGACCAGCCAGTGAAAGCGGATTTACGGAGCCTGGATATGCTGAAAGACATAATGGTCAGCGGTGAGGCCGGCCACCACTTCATCAATCTCGGAGGTTGTGCTCAATATCGTCGAAGAAGTTCGGGCCTAGCTCGTACTCCAGAGAACCAAATCGCGCTAGGAGGTCTGCTCTCACCTTACCCTCGGCTACAGGTTCAAGATTGATCCAGTAGCTGTATACGAGCCCCTCATCCGATTCATTAATCGTGACCTCCGCATCGGACAGAAGCTCTGCGTCTTCTACAGATATGTCCAACTCGCACGCCAAGGCTTGGGCCATGGTTATGCGGTTGCCGCGTTCAGCTTCTTTAACCTGGGCCCAGTGCTCCCATTCAGACCTACGGTCGCGATCAGCATCAGACTCACTGCTGGAGATGACCACGCCTTCCTCAGCAAGCAGCCATATACCATCACGGCGTAGCAATTCGACCGTGGCTTTAAGATAGAACGCTGCACCGTGATACATCCTCTCTTGGTCTTGCTGCCCCTGATACGTAAGGGAGAGCCCCAACGTCAGCTTTCCGGTTGTATCGCTGTAGGCCGTGGTTTCCACTTCAAGAACATTAATCGTGAATCCGCTCGCATTGGTATCCGCAATCGCACCGGAGAGCTGATCCTCCAACTCTAGATCCAGGTCGGCGTAGACATCATCCTCATGGATCGCTTGGGAAAAGTCTTTGATCCCAAAAACGGCCAACATCAGACGCGGATCCTTGGGGTTCCGTTGGGCGACGACAGAAAACTCATGGTAATCAGCGAAGCCCGCTTTTTGGACATGGGTTTCTTGAGCAACAGAAAGCTTCAGGCCCTGATCACGAGCAAGCTGTTTAGCTTGGGATTTGAAGATGTTTAGCGGGGAAAAATCAGACATGGCAAAGGTTCCTAAATCAACGACGCTTAGGTGTCCGATTGCCTGTTCACCGGGCAGCGTCTGGTTAGGGACATGCCGATGTAAAACTGAAGGGTGTCACAGATGGGCTATTGCTTCGCGAAACAGGCGCCAGGCGACCATCACCGCCTATTGGGATCATAGGTCAACGAGCCCAACTCGACAACTCGAAAGATGCTAAATTTCCTAGGTGGCGTTAATACGAGCGACACTTAAATTTTGACGCTTTATATAGTCAAAAATACGACTTAGACGAAAAACAACTCTTGCAAAAAATAACAGTTGTCGCCGGTTTGTTTATTCTGATAAATACTGCATCTGTTGGGTGCTACCACCCAAGTGCTCTTTAAATATGACTGAAATTTGGGCTTGCGGTTTTTGACCGGGAAACTGGTCGCCTTGGTGTTCGCCTTGGCTTTCTTCGCCGCGCAGGTTGGTGCTGCCCATCGCTCCTCAGTGCTTAGCGCCTAGGGCAATCCCAAAGGTGATCCAAGGGTTTGTCTCTGATCGTTTGATGCGTTGAGGCGAAATGTGATGCGGCGGTAATGCGGCGGACGGCTTATCAAGGGACTTGATAAGCAGAACTGTGGTTTGTAGTGGCATCTTCAGCGTTCCTTTCGGCCCGGAATGCTTGGCGGCGGGGCAATTTCGCCTGTCGTTGGGAACATCAGTCATGGTTAATTTAAAGAACCTAGCGCGCCGCAAGGCGCGTCAGTCTATGCACAACAGTGAAGATGCTCGTGTCATCGAGACAGCTCCATCTCAAGAACCTAAAGCGGGTCGGATTGCGTGGGTAAAGGCGAAGGCAGTAACCCTGCTCAAGTGGATCGCACGTATTCGTCTATGCATCTGGTTATGGGAAAAGGCTGTTGAGGGCTGGGATTTTGTCGAGACAGTGGTGATTCCATTTATTGAGAACCTCCCATGACACAACAAACCACATCATTCGAATTCAGAGGGGCCGGTTCTTCGGGGCCGGCCCATCAACGGAAGCTTGGACATGGATGCTCCGTTCTATCCTCATAGCCCTATCCACAGCATCAGCGCCTTAGCACGTGCTCTCGGAGAGCCAGTCGAGAGGCTAATCGCACTTACTCATCGTAGCTCTCGCCTTTATCGATATGTCCCGCAAACAAAAAAAGACGGCATAACACCCAGACATACCTATGATGCTCATGAGCCTCTGAAGACGATCCAGCGCAAGATCGTGGATCGGATCCTCAGCAAGGTTGCGTTCCCTGGATACCTGCACGGCGGTATCAGAGATCCCAAGCTACCCCGCAGCATTTACTCGAACGCTCGGGTTCATACCGGCGCCAAGACAGTCATTCTTCAGGACATCGCTGATTTCTTCCCCTCAATTACAAACGAGCACATTCATCGCTTGTTCGTGGGTCTCTTCCGCTTCTCCGCAGATGTAGCCACTCTGCTTGCGGATCTAGTTACTCGTGAGGGCCAGGTTCCACAAGGGGCGAGTACAAGTAGCTACTTGGCCAACCTAGTGTTTTGGGATATCGAGCCGGCGCTCGTCACTCGCTTTAGAGCTCAGGGACTGGCGTATTCGCGCTTCGCAGATGACATTACTGTATCTAGCAAAACTCGTATTGATCAAGCTACCACCACCCAAGTTATTGCCTCTGTCACATGGATGCTCGGACAAAAAGGCTGCCTGCAGAAGCGAAGCAAGCTGCATGTTCGTAAGCGTGGGCAAGCATTGATTACTGGAGAGAAAGCCGAGGCCGTCACTGTGACCGGATTGGTGGTTAACGGGCCGATACCGGCGCTTCCCAAAAAAGCCCGGCTGGCTATCCGTTCTGCCGTAAAACAGCTGGAGGATCGCGTCAGAGGTAATTCAGGTCATCTATCCGCTGAGGATGATAAGGAAGTGCGTCGAGTGATGGGGCGCATAGGCAGGTTGATCGCTTGTGGGCATCCAGAGGGGCAGCGTCTAAAGGCTCGTATTCGAGTGTTGCTGACTCGGCCACCGCTCCTGGAGCGATATGCAGGCACCGAGTCTCAGCGACAGATGGTTAGGGAAGTCTCCGCAGATCTGAGCTTAATTCCGGCCAGCAAATTGCAAATTGAGCTGCCGGTGGATCTGCCGTGGGAAGCGGGCTAGCAAAAGCCGCGCAGCCAGGATGAGAGTGAAGGATTGGAAGTGGCTGCTGTACGCCTAGTCACTGGTCTGCTGCCGCCTGCTGCACACTATCTCTGAGTCCTCAAGCGCTTGAAGGGCAGGCATCTTCCAACAATTGCAAGGATAGCGCTGTGGCGGCTCGATTCGATTTCCCCAGGTAGCGCTTGAGGGCTTGCTTGATTTTGACGGTGGTAAAGCCGGGACGGATCTTGGCTTTGAGTGCTCCGGGGGAGTAACTTCAAGTACCTTGCCCCATTATTCTTTCTCTTTAGAATCAGTCAGAGGCCTAACATGGGGCCTTATCGGTACGACTTTGCCTTTTCGTAGTTCTTGGTTGGCGTCATCCCAAGCAATTATTAACATGAGTTCCCGTGCTAACGCTGCCTCATATTTAGATTTGTAATCATCAGCAACTGCTTTTGCCTTGCTGGCTTTGATTTTGGCATGCTGAACTTGTGAGGCGCCCGGTTTTACCAGCTTTTTTTGTTGCTCGGCTCGGGTTAAAATCTCTTCGATTAGTGGCTTATATACGTCTCGGCTCTTCTTAATGCTTCCTGGGCTTTTGCCAGCCTCAATAGCTACAGCGTTCAAGGTGATTTTAGTATCCTTGTCTACAATGTCGGGTGAGCCGTCGATAATGCGATTGAGGGCGTCGTAATAAGGCTTAAGGGTGGTCGTAAAGTTTTCTGTAGTAGACATGCTCGCTCCATACTTAACAAAAAAATTATTTTGATTTGGCTATAAGCCTGTCGCGAAGCTCAGTAAAATCTTTAAAATTTTGCATTTCAGCTTTGTACTCCATGCTGTCGGAGTCAAGCTCTGAAATATCAAACTTCATGATTTCTAATGTGGCATCTAGGACAGATTGTTTCCCGATTAGGTGGCGGCATCCAGGGCACGTGAAAAAATTACCATGAGCACGCTTATCACAGGGCACGGGCGAGGCGCAACCACCTAGTGGGATCTCGGTGTAGGCCGCTAGGCCTTTAGCTGCTAGTTGCACCGTCTCAGCTACGGCGCGATCTACCCAAACGGAACTTGAGCGCTGGCCTGAGATATCCATACCTTTGAGGCCTAGCAGTTTTTCTGAGGTTCTTAGTGCTTCACGAATATACATGGCACCGTCAGCTTCGGATTTTGCCCTCCTGAGCTCGGCTGCGAGCTCAGGATTGATAAGGTTGAAGTGGTAATTCTGAGCGGAGCATCCCCTAGTATAGTAGAGGCTCATCACCTTGGTCAGATGTCCCAATAACCTCTTTAACGAAGGTAAAGTGATGAGTCCTGTTTGCGCGCAAAATACTGCCATGGTGCGACGAAATTGATGAGAAGATATTATCCAAGGAGCTCCTATCTTGTATTTCGGATCGCTACGCCAGTTTCTCAGGGGGTCGACTGCTTCAAGTTCTTGAATGTCAGCCTCTGTAATGAGTATAGGGTCTAACCCAGCCTCCACTCCCATTCTTTTTACCAAGTAGTCCTTCGACGGTTTGGTATTTGCAACAGGGTGTACTGCTGCCGAAATTAAAAGGTGGTTATTGGGGGTTTTGAAATGCGGTGAGAGAAATCGGTTGATTTTGGTAAGAGTGTCGACCGGTTTTAGGATTGCATCTGTGGTAATCCATTTTGTCGGCTTCGATGTGCTATAGAGTTTTGTCGTGATGCCGGCGACGTAGAGTGCATCATTATTCCATCCCTTAACGCGTTCTAAGCAATCGGTGGTTAATCCTTTAACTTCGTGGTCGCGCATCAAGGTGTATAGGTGGATCAGGCTCTTGGCGCAGTGCGATACTTTAGTAATAAAGCCAAGAACGTTAATGATCGCCTTCCATTGATATTTTTCGCACAAGGTATCAAGATTGTATTCTTGAACAGCTTTCTTGAAATTGGTTGGATTATCTATATGCAGCGCTAAGTGTTCCGCCGTCGCTAGTTTTGAGGCTCTCGTATTTGGATTGGTGTGGATTTTATTGGATTTCCCATAGTACGGGTTTTCCGCTGCGCGATCTAACAAGGCGAATAAATTTTGGTGATGTTCTAAGAAATCATCTATGTGAGCGTGATATTGGCGATATTTGAATAGAAGGATCCTGCTGGGGATGATAGGGAATTGTTTGCCCTCAGTTCTAATGGCTTTTGCTGCTTTTTGCATGTATGGAAATATTGTTCCATTCAATGGGAATCCGCGTTCAAGGCTGTCAATGCTGTTCAAAGTTCGGACAAGCGCAACCAGCGCTTTATTCATGCTAGGAGTCAGTTCCTCTTGAAAATTTTTGAAAAGGTCAAACTCTTCGAAAATGCTTTCCAGCTTAAGATTGTGTAATACGCAATGGTCATTGATTTTAGCGAGCAGTTGATGCGTTGAGTGCATGGTGCTCAATCGTAGTGGTCGACCACTTTTCAGATTTTTTGAAAACATCTTGATAATGAAAAGCTTTTTGCAAGTCTCAACGTTATGGTTTTTGTGATCGCAAACGTTATAGAATGGCAGGAAGTTAAAATAGATATTGTCGCCCACATGGAAAGCAAAGGCGGGAAGAATCCACTCGTCGGATGATAGTCGTGACAGGATTTCACCGTTTTGCGTGCGGGAAACCACCGTGTTCGAATCGAGTCTAGCAAAGGACATTCCATAGAATACATCTGTGCCCAGAAAGCTGAGATCGGTAGGGAAAACAGAAAAACTATTAGAGTGGGCTCGACCCGAATTTTGAGTGTTGTCTGTCATTTGATCACCTTGAGTCGAAGTAAACGCCCGTAGAGGGACTCCCAGTAGGGAGACAGTTTGTATTCTAGCTCAACTTCATCCTGCACGCGTTCTATCAAAGGCTTCATGTCTGGCCTTAATTCTAAGAGCTCTGCCAGGATAGAGTCGATTTTTTCAATGGCTTTGCCATGTACCGCATTAAATTGCTTTATGTCCTCGCATGAAGACAATCTTTCTCTGGTTACGTATCGCATGCTGAGCAATTTGCGTACAGAGTCTTCATCAGCGTGCAATCGAAACTCATCGCAGAAAACACACCCAACAAAGTTTCGACAATCAGGCTGATAGTTCTCCGGCGTTTCCTCTACCTCAGAAGGAGGCTCCCCGGAACATCCTCCCCCTGGGGTAGGGAGTTTAAGTTCGCGCTCCAGAATGGTGATGACATAGCTTAATGTGGTGGATATCTCGTCTATTGCTTGCTTCTCTTCCGCTTGTGCATAATGTTTCAAAATGGTGTCACTGCTGTTCTGCATTACTGCAGAAACGGTGCTGATAGTATAGTTTTGGGATAGAAGGTAGACGGACTTGTACTTTCTCAAGCCTTGGAAGTTTAGCCCCTGATGTAAAGGGTCAAGGAAGCTGCGTACCTGAGAGTTAAAGCTGTGAATGGTGTTAGCTTTGATAGGGCGATTCGCCGTGTTGTTTTTCTTGTAATTTATAAATAAGTAGGTGGAAGTCTTCTTGCGACATAGAAAACCACGTAGCTTAAGAAATTTCGTAAATTGCTTATGAAATGTCTTTTTGATCTCAAACTGCTGCTCCATGTCGCCAGCCCGATACTTGATTACAACGAAGCCTGCATGCTCGCTAGGGGATGTTTCATAGCTTTCAGACCATAGAAGCCTTCTCAGCTGAGATTCGTTCATACCTGCGTTCGCAACAAACATGGAGATAAATGCATCTTGCGCCAGCCCAGCTAGCCACAGACGCTTGTGGTGATAAGCATCAGCATTTGCGTGTCGAAGAAGTTCTAGCGCCTGCTCCCGCTGGGGGATCAGCTGATGACGCGACTGGTTTGCTTTGACCATACACTGTTCGAGAGAGTTGACTTTCCCAGATCTGTAATCCCAAATGACGCTTTGGCCCACCTTCCAAGTTGATTCAATAATTGCCGGCGTCGTGATTGCATACTCGGCAGGTAACAGAAGTGCTTCGGTCTCCATGTATGGAATTCGATGGGGAAAAGGTTTTCCTTGAAGGACGAAATCGGAAAGACCGTCAAATAAGTATTGGCAGACCACTAAGTGTTCCGCCATGGCTTGCTCTGATGGTGTTTTCGTAGGATTTGAGGAGGAAACGGTAGCAGAGATGATTGGCAGGTCGTTTCGAAAATTGATGGTGGCTTCTGGATAAAAAAGCGAAGCGGTTTTCAATACTTGTGATTGGAGTCGATTCGCCGTGTATTCAGAGATTCCGTTTTCACGGCTCATTTCAATTGTCAAATGATAAGTGTAGCCATCAAGTGCACGCTTGTAAAAACTCGCACCCTCAAGAAAATCATTGTGTCCATTGCCATCAGTCCAATCACAAAACGCCACCAGTTCCACAGCATTTGTATAAAGAGTATAGGGACTGCCGCCAAGATAATATGCTGCGGCATACTCGAGACACCAATGTTGGATGTAAGGTTTGCGATGAGGCGCAATAGAATCAGCCTGGAGTGGCTTGGGTATTTTTCGGCTATCAAAATTTCGCTCGGTATAACAGAGCGCGCCGAGATCAATTCTACGATCATCGGTACATCGGAGTATGAGCCCTTCGATAGGTCGGGTCGTAACAACGGTGCGGAATTGGTCAAACGTGTGCTCGTGAAGTTTAATCTCGTAGGGGTGACGCTCTTGATTTATCATGCTTAGATATCTCCCTTCGGACGATAGCTTCCAGGTGTGCCTCAACCTCGGACTGAGCTTGAGCAAGGATCGGATGATCCTGTCTATACTTGATGTATCCTATTGTTACGTTCACGTCTTCATGATTCAGCCTGTTTTTTAGTTTGTCCAAGAGTTCTAATTGATTCATTTCGCCCTTGTCCCTCTTTTGCATATAGTCTTCGAGTAGGTTCATGCCGAAGGTGGCTCGTAGGTCGTGAAACTGGTATTTGAATGAAGTGTTGTTTTTCATGAGTTGCTCCTGAATTACCTTCGCGAATTGACGGATTGCCGATCCCTTTTCAGCGCTGAAGTCAAACAGCGATTGATCGATTTCAGCAACGTAGTATGGTTTGCCCGTCCTTGTGAGGAATACGTATTGGTCATCTTTGTTGGTTATTGGTGATTTTGCTGCTCGCTCTGTATGTCGTTGAGAGTGTATATAGGTGTTTAGCATGTGGTGAACCCATGCGGGCATTTCGACAACCTGGTTTTTACCACCTTTGGCTTCGGTCATTTGTCCGTCTCCTATAGTTATAGGGTGTAATGAGTATTTGAAAGGATCGTTGTCCGCTCCTATGCCACTAATTATGCAGTTGTGTCGAAGCGTCAGGATTGACTGAATTCTCATTCCGGTTGTAAGTCCCACGATGTGGGTGAGTAGCATTTCTGTATTCCCGAGTTGGATTAAGGCGTCGAGAAGGGACTGTTGGTTTTCGCGAGTAATAGGAAAGAGCTTTCCCCCATCACGAATGAAGCGGCCAGTCGATATGGATTCTTTGTTTTTGAAAGGCAAGTCAGTCGCCATCACTTCTTTCACCTGGATGACTCCATATACGTCTGTGTAACGACGGCGCTTAATTGTCGAAATCCACATTTCGGCTTCGGGCTTAAAGTTCCGGCACATTACTTTCCATGTGTAGAAACCAATCATGTTACCGATTTTGCGATTCGCTGTTTTCCGCTTAATTTGGCCCCGAGCGATCTCAAGTTTCAGCTCAGATTTGTAGTAATACGTTGGCCGTTCTGACTGGGGGCCCCGAAAGATGTCATAAGTTCTTTCACCGTCTGTCAGTTTGTTCATCATGTCTGAGAGGTCGCCGGCGGCATTCGAAGCGGTGGAATCTTTGATTCCCTTTACAGACCAGCACCAGAATAAGTAGAGGCAGCCTTCAAGCCAAAGACTCCCATCTGGTTGGACAATTACGTAGAGTCGTGGAGCGGACTGCGGCTGGAGGTGCATAGGCCTTATCGAATAGCCCTTGCGGTCGCCTGTGGTATTAGCTGGAAGCGCAAGCCATTCAGTTGAATCCTGGTCACTACAGGGCTCCCAAAGACGGACATTCTTCAGGATAACCTTGTGATAGTTGCCTTGGGAAACTCCGGCTGATTCAGTCATGGACAAGGCTCGATGAGGATGTCCGTCCATTTAAGGTCAGCTCACGGGATCCGTCAAATCGCAGGAGCTCACGCGTGGTTCTGCACCTTGACCGTGTGCAGGGTGATGTCGACCACGTCGCCATCGGCACCGACTTGTGGCATCTCGATCCAGTCGCCGACCCGCAGCATGTCGTTGCTGGTCAACTGCACGCTGGCGACGAACGACAGCAGCGTGTCCTTGTAGACCAACAGAATCACCGCCGACATCGCGCCCAGACCCGAGAGCAGCAACAGTGGTGAACGGTCGATCAGGGTGGCGACGATGATGATTGCGCCAAACACGTACAAGACCATTTTCGCCAGTTGCACATAGCCCTTGATCGAGCGAGTACGGGCGTGTTCGGTGCGTGCATAGATGTCGAGCAAGGCGTTGAGCAGGGCGGTGACCGACAGCAACAGGAACAGGATGGTGAACGCCAGCGCCACGTTGCCCAGAAAGGTCATGGCGGTGTCACTCAGTTCGGGCACCAGATGCAGGCCGAACTGGATGACCAGCGATGGTGTCATTTGCGCCAGACGCTGAAACACCTTGTTATGGCGAAAATCATTGATCCAGTGCAGCGAAGGCTGGCGGCCTAGCATACGGCTGGCGTGCAGGATCAGGTAGCGCGCCACTCGTCCGAGTACCAGCGCGATCACCAGCAACACTGCCAAAGCCAGGCCGGCCTGCAAGAGTGGATGCTGTTCCAGGGTGCCCCAGAGGTCCTGGGCGTTGAGCCAGAGCTGTTTGAAATCCATAAGAGAAACGATTCTTCTGTAAGACGCGATGGGCGATTAGAGCATTTAAGACGCTGTGTATTACCGTAAGAGACAAATCAGGCAACAAAAAACCACTGATTAGCACCGTTTGTATAAAGAAACTCGGCCTGAGCGCTCGAAACCGGTAACCTATGCAGCTGTTTTTTTGCATATCTTCGAGGTAGCACCCGTGTTTTGAGATTTGTAGATGGTCGTTTTGGTTATGATTGTATTGGACGTTGTTTATTTTGTTGTTCGAAGTATTTTT
>NZ_JBIUWM010000023.1:57077-81613 GCF_044743445.1 Pseudomonas sp. NPDC087615
GGGCGTGACCTGCGGGTGACGGCGCAAACCGGTAGCGGCAAGACCGCCGCTTTCGTACTGCCGATCCTCAACCGCCTGATCGGCCCGGCCAAGGTCCGCGTCAGCATCAAAACGCTGATCCTGCTGCCGACCCGTGAACTGGCCCAGCAAACCCTGAAAGAAGTTGAGCGTTTTTCGCAGTTCACCTTCATCAAGTCCGGCCTGATCACCGGCGGTGAAGACTTCAAGGTGCAGGCCGCCATGCTGCGCAAGGTGCCGGACATCCTCATCGGCACCCCAGGCCGGATGATCGAGCAACTCAACGCCGGCAACCTCGATCTGAAAGAAGTTGAAGTGCTGGTTCTCGACGAAGCCGACCGCATGCTCGACATGGGTTTTGCCGAAGACGTGCAGCGTCTGGTCGATGAATGCCCGAACCGTCAGCAGACCATGCTGTTCTCCGCCACCACCGGCGGCTCCGGCCTGCGCGAGATGATCGCCAAGGTGCTGAACAACCCTGAGCACTTGCAGCTCAACGCGGTCAGCCAACTGAACTCGACGACCCGTCAGCAGATCATCACCGCTGACCACAACCAGCACAAAGAACAGATCGTGAACTGGCTGCTGGCCAACGAGACCTATCAGAAAGCAATCATCTTCACCAACACCCGCGCCATGGCCGACCGCATCTATGGTCGTCTGGTGGCTCAGGAATACAAGGCGTTCGTGCTGCACGGCGAGAAAGACCAGAAGGATCGCAAACTGGCGATCGATCGTCTGAAGCAGGGCGGGGTGAAGATTCTGGTAGCGACCGACGTCGCGGCCCGTGGTCTGGATGTCGATGGTCTGGATATGGTGATCAACTTCGACATGCCACGCAGCGGCGACGAATACGTACACCGCATTGGTCGTACCGGTCGTGCCGGTAACGACGGTCTGGCGATCTCGCTGATCTGCCATGGCGACTGGAACCTGATGTCGAGCATCGAGCGTTATCTGAAGCAGAGCTTCGAGCGCCGCACCGTCAAGGAAGTCAAAGGCACCTACGGCGGACCGAAAAAGGTCAAGGCCTCGGGTAAAGCGGTTGGCGTGAAGAAGAAAAAGACCGACGCCAAGGGCGACAAGAAGAAAACCGCCGCCAAGACGCCGACCAAGCGCAAGAGCGTCAATCGTCCGAAGCCGGACTCTCTGGTGAGCAGCGACGGCATGGCCCCGCTCAAGCGCCGCAAGCCGGCAGAGCCAGCGGCTGAGTAAGTCGTTTCAGGCGCACACAAAAAACCCGGACAGTGTCCGGGTTTTTTTACGGACGGGATTTGTCAGTTCCCGAGCTGCCCGCTGGTGTCGGCATCAAAACGTTGCTTTGCCGTGTCAGCGGCCGGCTTCAGCAGGGCGAGCAGCGCCGCCTCGCTGTACAACCGGGTGCCCGCCAGTTCTTTGGGCGTTGGATCGATTGGAATCAGCACATCTTCACCGTCGGCGTGCAGCCAGATCGCCACAACGTGCAGCGCTGAAACAAACAACACCCGCAGCTCAACGGTTTTACCCTGCAGTTGTGGTGACTGTTCGGCCAGTTTCAGCGCTCCGACAGTCGCGGCGGCGAGCGTCCCGTGGTTCAACGAGGCGAACTCGACGTGACCGCGTACATCGGCCAGTTGTGCATCGGCAATCGTCACGCCATCGGCGAACACCAAGTAATGCCAGTCGCCCACCTTGGCGTCTTTCAGCCCTTTGCCGGTGCTCAGGTCATCCAGACTCAATGAGTAGCCGCGATAGGCTTCGCTGAGGCTGATTTTCGCAGGTGCTGCATTGGCAAACTGGCGATTGGCGCCGAAGCCTTGGTTTTGCAGTGCGGCTTGCAGCGCCGGACGCAGTGTCTGAACGCCGTTGGAAGGCGCCTTTGGATAAGTCAGTTGCATGATGTCGCCCTCCTAGTTTTTGGCGGTGAAGTAAGTGTGGGTCCAGTTGCCGCCGCCGTTATACGAACCGGGGAAAGCGTTCAACGCACGGGTCGAATAGCCATAGATCGAGTCGGCGACCAGCACGTAGTTGCCGTTGGTGCCATAGATCGTCAGGAAGTGCGCACCGCCGCCGTACCAGGCACAGCGCAGGCCGACCGGACGGCCCATGTTGATCTGGTTCTGAATGGCCGACATCTGCAGCGAACCCTGATTCATGCCGTTGTAACTGCGCGTGGTGCGCAGGGCGGAATCCAGATAGCCGTAAACGTTGCACGGCCCCGGCTGATTGCAGCAGTTGCGATTCAGTTCCGAACTGGCGACACCGCACTGGGTCCAGGACCCGGTGCCGTAATAGTTGCCGACCGAAGCGGAAACGGCCGCCCAGCACCAGTTGGTCTGGGTCTGTTTCTGCATGCTGAAATTGAGGCTTCCAGTGGCGAGGGCGTTGATCTGTTCAGCCGCTTCGACTTCGACCAGTTGCGGGTCAAGCAAATGGCTGCTCAAGCACCTTGGCAGCGTTTCGCCGGTGAATCGGGTTGCTTCATTGGTTAACATTTTTTCAATCCTCCATGAGTGAAAACAAGCGTCCAGCTTGTGTGGTTGTAGCGGTGTTGCCGAGCGATCGGTGGTTAAAGGTTTTCATCTGCGATGAAAGGTGCCGATCTCCTTGCTCGAGGTAACCTTAGTTCGTGTATGCGTTTATGCAAGTAAATAAATGCATTGATGCATTTTCAGGGTCAAAAGATCGCAGCCTTCGGCAGCTCCTACAGGGATCGGTGTAGGCGCTGCCGAAGGCTCGGGCCGCGATCGGACGATCTTTTGACTTTGGTTTGTTAACCCTCGGTTTTCTTCTCGGCCGAATCCAGCTCTTTCAAGCGCTGATCGATCAACTGGCACTTGTCCGGCAGATCGGCGCTGGCCGTGCCCAGATCCATTTTCTGCAACTCGGCGTTGATCTCCCTGGCCTTGGCCGGGTTCTGTTCGGTGAGCTTCGCAACTTCCTTGGCCAGTTGTTCGCGTTTGGCGTTGGCTTCTTCCGGCGTGCAAGCCCAGACGGGCAGGGCGCAGGCGAGCGTGGCGGCGAGGGTGAGCTTGATCAGGGTTTTCATGGGGTAGGCCTTCGTTCCGGTTAAGTCGGGTTAACCGGTTGAGGAGCTTTTCAGGGATAAAGTTCAGCGCAACAAACGTGCTGAACCCATTGACTTGATCGGGTCGAAATTATCTGTTGGATGGTCACTATTTTGAGATCGCTGTTTATCTTCGATGATCAGAATGGCGCTCTTGCAGGGCCGTAGCGATTAGCAATTCCGATAACAAATCTGCCCTGTTCTTTAAGTAAACAGCGGATGGCCATGGGCCCCCGCTTTGGCTATTTTGTTCAACCTTCTTTCCCATGACAGCATTCAGACTTGATTGCCGACTCATACCGATCATGATGCCGCACCCACTCCATGATCTCGTCTTCATTCCTGCCCTTGGGCGTCAGATCGAGGTAGTTGTAGGCGCCCACCAACATGTCCAGCCCACGGGCATACGTTGAGTAAGTGTGGAAAATCCCACCTTTATCATCGCGATAAAACACGCTCAGCCCCGGCATTTCCTCCTCGGCGCTGTCAGTCTTTTCGTAGTTGTAGGTAGCCTTGCCGGCCTCGGCGTCTTCAGCTCGGGCACATACGCCAAAATCGTAGTTGAAATCGGAATCGTCTGACGACACCCAGTCAAACTTCCAGCCCATGCGCCGTTTAAAGTCCTGAAATTCGTTGAACGGGGCGTGGGAAACTGCGACCACGGCAATATCGTGATGGGCCAGATGCAGATTGGCGCCGTCAATGTGATCGCTCAGAAACGAGCAGCCTGGGCAGCCTTCCTCCCAGTCCTTGGCGAACATGAAGTGGTAGACGACCAATTGGCTGTTCTTGCCGAACAGGTCAGCCAGTTTCAATTCGCCGTCCGGGCCTTGAAAGTGGTAGTCCTTGTCGATTCTCACCCAAGGCAATGCGCGACGTTCGGCGCTGAGGCGGTCGCGCTCCCTGGTGAAGGCTTTTTCGTGATCGAGGTGTTGCCTACGGGCGGCGAGCCATTCTTCGCGCGATACCACCGGATGATTCTCAACGTTCATGATGATTTCTCCTGCGGGGTTGAAACCGTCTGTTTCAGACTAGTCGTTTAAACCTTGAAGAATTCGACAGACCGCCGGTCGGTCGCATGGGAAAACGTGGCTGAACGGCTACGATCCGCTTGGGTCACAACCTATGAACGCGCCAAAATTCACGCGCACCGGAGGTTGAATCAGGATGACGACTTATAACTGGGGTTTGATTGAGCGCTTGCTGCATGAAGCGCAGAACAGCGCTGGCCATAGCTTCACGCCACGGCCTTATGCCGAACAGGAAGCGGCGCAGACTGCAGCACAAGGTGAGCCGGTAGAGAATCTGGATCATCTGAAAACGTTGGCTTGCGAGTATGAAAAGTTGTTGCTGGATCGCGGTTATTTCGAGCCACGGCCCGAGGATCAGGGCGGCAATGGCGAAAACTTCATTTTGACTCCGCGTGGTTCGAGCCTGCTGAGCCTGATCGACAGCAGCATTCCCGGCAACGATCATCCACGGCAGGTGCTGGATGAACAGGAAGACGCGCTGGATGAAGCGACGTTTGATGAGGTGGCTTCCAAGGCTCAGATTGCCTGATAGCCTTTGTGGGAGCGGGCTTGCTCGCGAATGCGGTGTGTCATTCACCCTTTACGTGTCTGATACACCGCCTTCGCGAGCAAGCCCGCTCCCACATTGGTTTGACGTCTGACTCAAGGTTTTTGTGCGGCCTTGAGGCATTTGAGGTCATTGAAGTCTTTACGCACCCCTTCGATTTTCTTGAGCAACCGCTGACGCTGCTGCGGTGTGCTCTCGGCCATCAGGTCCACCGCCAGCGAGCGCGCTTGCGCTTCGGTGTTCGCATAGGCCTTCTGGTAATCCGTTGTCCATAAACGCTCGCGGTTGACCAGAAGTGTCTCGATTCGCTGTGGGAATTCGGCACTTTTACGCTGGGCAACGGCGTTACTGAACTGCTGCTGCCAGTGAGCGCGGTTGGCGATCCATTGGGTGTTCTGGTCGCCCAGCGCGGTCGACCACGCCATTACCCGCTGTTCTTGAGTGACGCTCAAGGGCCCGAGCCAGTCGTTGAGGCGTTTGACCATGCGTGCGCCGCGTTCGGCGATCTGCTGGGCAAGCGGCGGGTTCAAATATTCCCGCTGGCGTTTACGCAAATCCTTGGCAAATGCGTCGTTCATTTCCGCGACCTGTTTGTCATCCAAGCCTTGCAGCAACTCGATGGCTGACGGAGTGATTTCCCGTGCGGTTTGAGCAATCGCCTGCTTGGCTTCTTCCGTGCGTGTCTGCAGCGCTGTGTCGGTCACCTGATTGTTTTCAACCATCGTTTGCAGGCGGTCGAGCCAGTCCAGATACTCTGGCAATTGCGTGCTGCAGTGCCAGCTCAGGTGTTCTTTGAGGCGTTCGTTGAACCAGCCTTTCTGCTCGCCGTTCATGTCCAGGTAGTCGCTGAGCGTCCACGGGATGATCACGTCGAGGTTGCGATAAGCCAGGCCGACGCGGCTGCAGGCGCCGAGGGCAAGGGTGAAGATCAAGAGGGTAGCGATATGTTTGAACCAGCGAGACATGGGCGAATCCTTGCGATAGCCAGCCTTGGGGATCTGATTCTTATGTGAACGCACAATGAACCCGGCAGTTCAGCCGATCAATAGAATGCGTGCTCGGCCTTGAGTGTGACGAGGCCGTCGCACTGGCTGTTGTGTCCGGAGTAGGCCGAGCAATCGCTGCCGCTGAGGCTGGAGTTGCTGTAGATCAGGTTGAGATCGACGCCCATTAACGGCCGGGACAGTTTCACCGACCAATCGGTAAAGTTGCTGACATAACCGCCGTCCACCGCCACCGGTGTATTCAGTTGGTGGGTGGTGTATTTCATGCTGACGCCGATGCCGAACGGTTGGTTGCCGCCAAGATCGGCAAACAACGTGTTGTTCTGTTTGTCCGGGTCGTGGCTCAGGGCGATGCCGAAACGGCTGCCGAGCAGGGTCAGGCCACCGAACAGTTCCTGGCTGTCGAGTGTGTCTACCTCGGGATAGCTGTAGTGGATCATCCCGATTTCATAGCCGAGGGTTTGATCGAAAGGTTGTTTAAAACCGACATAGGAATCGATTTCGAGATTCTTGCCCGGCGTGATGCCCATGCTCGGCGCGTACTGGCCGAAATACAGGCCACTGTCGTGGCTGAGGTCGAGCCCGCCATGAAACGAGCCCGCGGCCGCCGGTTTGACCAGGCCTTGGGCCATGCTGCGGCTGGGTGTGGTGTCGAGTTTCAGGTCGAAGTCACCAAGTTCACGCTGGAAAACCTGCGCATGCACAGCTGTGCAAGCCATCAGGCTTAAGAGCAATAAACAGGATGATTTGCGCATGCGTCACTCCATGAACAGCGAGCGCAGGGCGGCGGGCCTGCTGAAACGCTTGATCCAGACGCGTGCAAGGATACCGGCGAATGATCGGCATTGATGGCCGTTCGTCGATTTTTGAGTATTTGTTTGTTTTAAACGGGGGGAGTATTGCGTGGTGCCAGTCCAGACGCTTCGAAGCTCAAAGCGCCTCTGGACGGGGGTAAAACCGGGTGTTACTTCTTGCCCAGGCTGATCTGCTTGGACGGGCCGAACGTCTGGCCGCTGACGCCTTTGGCAATTTGCTGAATCTCGCCGCCAGACTTGAGGAACGCGGCGATTTGATCGTTGATCGATTCGCTGGTTTCAACGGCTGGAGCTGGCTTTGCTTTGCTGGTGGATGCTTTTACACGCATGGCGGCCATTAACCTGTAGAAAAGTAACTCGGCCAGGCATCGTACAGGAATAACTTGACAATAGCTTGTTAAATATCCCCCGGAATAACCCATCCCGTGACGGCATTACGCTCGATTCAATACTCGGAATAATCGTCTAACCTGCTGTTTTAAATAACATCATTTATATTTTGCCGTGCTGTGGCGGTCTCCCGTAAGGCGCAAAACCGGCCTGACGAGCGGCAACCCGCTTATCCGGGGCCAAGGAAAATCAAGGCTTTGCGCAGATTTTACTGAAACCTGGGAATCTGCCGGCCAACGTTCACGGCAAAACGGGTAGAATGCCGCCCACGCAATGAGGGTTCTGGAAATGGCTTTAGTCGGGCGTTACAACAGTTTGCAAGTGGTTAAACACACTAACTTCGGTTTATATCTGGACGGCGGTGCCGATGGCGAGATTCTTTTGCCCAACCGTTATATCCCTAAAGATATTCCCAGCGAAGATGAAGACTGGCTCAACGTTTTTGTTTATCTGGACAGCGAAGACAAACTTCTCGCTACTACAGAAAAACCAAAAGTTCAGGTGGGAGAATTTGCCAGTCTGAAAGTTGTTGAAGTCAACAGCATCGGTGTGTTCCTCGATTGGGGGCTGCCGAAGGATCTGTTGCTGCCGTATTCCGAAGAAAAGCGTCAGATGACGGCGGGCGAGTATTGCGTGGTGCACGTCTACCTCGACAAACACACCCGTCGTATCACCGCCACCGCGCGGCTGGATCGCTATCTCGACAAGACCCCGGCCAACTACAGCCAGGGCCAGGAAGTTGATCTGCTGGTCGCCGAAGCCACCGATATGGGCTTCAAGGCGATCATCAACAACAAGCACTGGGGTTTGATCCACAAGAACGAAATCTTCAAGTTCATGCGCGCCGGCATGATCGAGAAAGGCTTCATCAAGGAAGTGCGCGCCGACGGCAAGATCAGCCTGAGCCTGCAACCGGTTGGCCAGGAAGCGGCCAGCAGCCTGAACTCGAAAATCCTCGCCAAGTTGCGCGAGAACGCCGGCACATTGCCGGTCAGCGACAAGAGCGATCCGGTGTTGATCACTAGCCTGTTTGGCGTCAGCAAAGGCAACTTCAAGAAGGCTATCGGTTCGCTGTACAAGGAAGGCAAGATCGTCATTCATGCCGATCGCATTGAACTAACCTGAGCCTTGCGTGGCCCATGTTTCATGGGCTTACTTGAGGTCGGTTAAATGAAAAAAGCGCTGATTGCCTATGTCGCCACGCTGGTGACGTTTCTGTTGCTCGACGGTATTTGGCTCGGCCTGCTGATGGCGCCGACCTATCGTGAGTTGCTCGGTACCCTGATGCTCGAAAAACCGCTGCTGGTTCCGGCAGCGGTTTTTTATTGCCTGTACGTTTTCGGGTGTGTGGTGTTTGTGGTGTTGCCGGCATCGAGTTGGCAGCGGGCAGCGAAGATGGGCGCGTTGTTGGGGCTCGTGGCGTATGGCACGTATGACCTGACCAATTGGGCGACATTGCGTGGGTGGTCGGTGCAGGTGACGTTGATGGATTGGGCGTGGGGGACGTTTGCCACGGCTGTGGCGTGTACTGTTGGTTTCCTGGCGGCGAAGCGACTGGACAGGTCTGGTCTGTAGTATTTGTTGAAAGAACCGGCCTCTTCGCGGGCAAGCCCGCTCCCACAGGGACCGATGTCGTGCGCAAATTCTGAGCTCGACGCCGAATCCTGTGGGAGCGAGCCTGCTCGCGATGGATGGCGCAGCCATCCGCCATTCCCCCGGTGACGTTACTGACGCCTCCAGAGTCTTTTCCGGACGGCTTTTTCTGCCTGACTGATTGATAATCCCCGATTCTGATTTTTGCCCATTGGATGGCTGCCATGTTGTGTGTGTTCGAGGTGTTGCGGTGAGTGCCGAGCGGCGCAATGCCGACCGTTTTGCCTTGCAGGTGATGATCGGCCTGTGTCTGATCTGGGGCGTGCAGCAAGTGATGATCAAGTGGGCTGCACCGGATATCGCGCCGGTGATGCAGGCGGCGGGGCGGTCAGGGATTTCCGCGTTGCTTGTAGGCTTGCTCATCTGCTGGAAGGGTGGCTGGGATCAGGTCGGCAGCACTTGGCGCGGCGGTTTGCTGGCCGGTGCACTGTTCGGCCTGGAGTTCTTCTTTATCAGCGAAGGTTTGCAACTGACCACCGCTGCGCACATGTCGGTGTTCCTCTACACCGCGCCGATCTTCACCGCGCTGGGCGTGCATTTTCTGTTGGCCAGTGAGCGTCTGCGGCCCTTGCAGTGGCTGGGGATTGTGTTGGCATTCATCGGCATTGCGCTGGCCTTCGCCGGCGGTGTGTCGTGGGATAACATCGACCGTCGTATGTTGCTGGGCGATGCCTTCGGTGTGTTGGCCGGCGCCTGTTGGGGGGCGACCACCGTGGTGGTGCGCGCCTCGCGATTGTCGGACGCTCCGGTGACGCTGACCCTGTTCTATCAGTTGATCGTCGGCTTCATCGGCCTGTTGTTGATCGCGTTGTTCAGCGGCCAGATCACCCATGTCAGCCTGACCTCCGTGGCGGTGGCCAGTGTGCTGTTCCAGGGGCTGGTGGTGTCGTTCTTCAGTTATCTGGTGTGGTTCTGGCTATTGCGCCGTTATCTGGCGGCGAATCTGGCGGTGTTCTCATTCATGACGCCGCTGTTCGGGGTCACCTTCGGTGTGTTGCTGCTCGGCGAGCGACTGAGCCTGAACTTCGTCATCGGCGCGGTACTGGTGTTGCTCGGCATCACTTTCGTCAGCGCTGAGCAGTGGTTGCGTCGCCGTTTGCGCAAAGCGCTCGGCCAGTAGTAGTCGATTGCATCGCCAGGCCATCGCTGAGTTGGCCGGCGGCGCGGTGAGGAACCAGCCGCTGGCCGAAGCGTTCGAGGGTGCGACAACATGGCTCATGTGGCGCAAGGGCAGGGTGGGCGCCAATCTCAATGCATGGATTGAAGTGCAGCAGGCCGTCTATCCTGCGGCTCTGGCTGAAACCCGCGAAACGACTTGAACCGACGGCAATGGATTCTGTTCTATTCAGTAACAGATCATTGCGGATTAGGCCGAGCATTGCGCAGGACTTCGGACTATTATCAGTGCGAGGCGACCTCAGAATTCCGGTCGCTCGGCACCACCCTGAAGGGGGCATTACGATGAAAGAGAAAATTCAGAATTGGCTGCATGATTTGGGTGTGGCCCTCGGCTTGATCGAACCGCCTCTGCAACCGGTACCGATTCGCACAGACGACGAACAGCGTCGGCGTCAGCAGCGTCGGCGGTAATGCCCCATTAATCGATCGAGAGATCGCAGCCTTCGGTAGCTCCCACACAAAACGGTGTGGGACCTGCCGAAGGCTGCGATCTTTTGCATTCAGTGCCGCGCGATCATCAGTAAAAACCGGCTCAAGTCATTCGCGGTCCTCGCAGTTTTGAGCAGGTGATCTTCTTCGGCGGTGAATGCCGTCAGTCCGAATTCATCCTCCAGATGAAAAATCAGATCCTCGATATCCGCTTTCTCCAGTCCCAATTGCACCAGACTGGTGTGGTCATCGAATTCGCGGTTTTCCAGCAGTCGGCGGATGAACCGATGCACGGCAGCACGCACGGCAGCTCTTCTCATGGCAGGCAGTTCTAGTCGTTGTTCTGCTTGATTACAGCAGGCCTCACTGATGTTGGCGCAACCATTCGTCAATCATCGAACGCAAATGCTCACCGGAAAAACTGCCGAAGTGTCCACCATGCACGGTACGGATCGGCAACGCCTGCAAACGTCGCAGACTGGTGGCGTAATCGTCCAGATTCGAATGGTAGGCATCTTCGATCAGCGGCCCGTCGTAAATGATGTCGCCGCTGAACAGTGTTTGTGTCGTGGCTTCAAACAGGCTGATCCCGCCCGGCGAATGCCCCGGCGTGTGCAGCACCTGCAACGTGCGGTTGCCCAGATCCAGCACATCCCCGTCTTCGACAAACCCGGTCGCCGGTGCCGCTTTGACGCGGTATTCGGCGTAGCACAGCGGGCAATCCGGGTGTGCTTCGAACATGTCGTCGCCGACGAAGGCACGGCTCAAATCGTTTTCACCATCCGGCGCGGCAAGGATGTCGGCCTCGGCAGGGTGCACCAGCCGCTCGGCAAACTCGTGATGGCCTGCGATGTGGTCGAAATGGCAATGGCTGGCCACGGCCACCAGTGGCCGCTCGGTCAGCCATGGCAGTTGCTCGCGCAGGCTGACCAGCCCTGAACCGCTGTCGAGCAACAGATCCTTATCGCGGCCCTGAACGTGCCACAGGTTGCAGCGGTAGAACGGGCGGATGTACGGCTCGTGAATCAGGCGGATGCTGTCACTCAGGGTTTGCACTTCGAACCACTGATCGCGAGAAACAATCTTCATCAGTACATTCCTTAAAACGAAAAAAACGGGTGTGGCAACCGACGCCACACCCGTCGAAGAAAGCATCAAGTCGTTACATCAAAGCTTATAGCGCACTCGCCACCATCGCAGGGCGGCGCGAGAACAGGCTGACCAGCACGAAACTCACCAGGCTGATACCCAGGCTGTAATAGATCGGCGAATTGGCGTCCATCCCGTCCTTGAACATGAAGATCAATGAGGTGGCGAAACCCAGGGTCATCGCGCTGATCGCGCCAGCGGTGGTCGCGCGTTTCCAGAAAATCGCCCCCATCAATGGAATCAGCATGCCGCCGACCAGAAGGTTGTAGGCCAGGGTCAGGGCACTGATGACGTCATTGACCACTAACGCGATGCCCAGCACCGCAACGCCGGTCAACAGAGTAAACAGGCGGCTGACGGCCACGTTGGACTGTTTGCCGCCGCGCAGTTTCGGCAGCAGGTCTTCTGTCAGCGTGGTGGACGCGGCGAGCAGGCCGGCGCTGGCGGTGGACATCATCGCAGCCAGTGCTGCGGCGATCACCAGACCCCGGATGCCGTCCGGCAGCGAGACTTTGACGATGGCGGCGAAGGCGTTGTTGACGTTATCCAGATCCGGGATCAGGACGTGTGCAGCCATGCCGATCAGGGCGCAGACCAGGCCGTAGATGATGCAATAGATGCCGGCCGAAGTGCCGGCGTACTTCGCGACTTTCTCGCTTCTGGCGGTGAACACGCGCTGCCAGATGTCCTGACCGATCAGGATGCCGAAGAAGTAGATCATGAAGTAGGTAATGATCGTGTCCCAGCCGATGCTGGTGAAGCTGAAGCTGGCGGCCGGCAATTGCGCCACCAGTTGATCCCAGCCACCGACCCGGTACAGGCAGATCGGCAGCAGCAGGAACATCAGGCCGACGGTCTGGATCGCGAACTGGACGATGTCGGTCAGGGTCAGCGACCACATACCGCCGATGGTCGAATAGATCACGACGATGCCGCCACCCAGCAGCACGGACATCCAGAACGGCAGGCCGAACAGCACTTGCAACACGGTGCCAATCGCCAGGATTGAGGTCACGCCGATCATCAAGGCGTAGGCCAGCATGATGGTGGCGCTGGCGGTACGAGCCATCGGGTTGTAGCGTTTTTCCAGCACCTGGGTGACGGTAAACACTTTCAGTTTCAGCAGCGGCTTGGCGAGGAACAGGTTCAGCGCAACGATGCCGCAACCCAGTGCTGCGCAAAGCCAGAACCCGGAAATACCGTGCACATAACCCAAACGCACGGTACCCACGGTGGACGCGCCACCCAGTACAGTCGCGGCCATGGTGCCCATGTACAGACTTGGGCCCAGGTTACGACCGGCGACCAGATAGTCTTCGTGGGTCTTGGCTTTGCGCATGCCGTAATAGCCCAGAATCAGCATCGCGGCGGCGTAGATGAGTACGACGATTAAATCCAAAGCCATGATGGCGTGTCTCCGATTGTCTTTTTTATGTGAGGCTGGAATCGATTTGCCCTTGTGGGAGCGGGCTTGCTCGCGAAGGCGTCGGCACATTCAACAGTGATGTGACTGACAAATCGCTTTCGCGAGCAAGCCCGCTCCCGCAGGGGTTATGTGTTTCTTCAGGCGGCCTGGCGCAACGACGCTTTAGCCGGCGTGTTTGCGCCCTGGCTTCGGGCATCCTGCGGGCCGAACACTTCGCGCGGTTCGGGGAACAGGCGCAGTAGCGTCAGGTACACCACCGAAGCCAGGCCGAGGGTGACCGGCAGGCTGATGTCGATGCCGCCGGCCATTTCACCCAGCGGGCCGACGAACTGTCCCGGCAGGTTGACGAAGCACAGGCCGACCGCCGCGCTCGGGATCCACGCGCCCAGACCACGCCAGTTCCAGCCGTGCGTGAACCAGTAGCGTCCGCCTTGCTCGCCGCGCGTGAACACTTGCAGGTCGTCCGGGCAGTAGAAGCCGCGACGCACCAGCAGGCCGATGATCATGATCACCATCCACGGGGTGGTGCAGGTGATGATCAGCACAGCGAAGGTCGACACGCTCTGCACCAGGTTCGCCGCAAAGCGCCCGATGAAGATGAAGGCAATCGACAGCACGCCGATCAGCAACGTCGCTTTTACGCGTGACAGCACTCTTGGGAACACGCTGGACATGTCCAGCCCGGTGCCATACAGCGACGTGGTGCCGGTGGACATGCCGCCGATCACCGCAATCAGGCACACCGGCAGGAAGAACCAACTCGGCGACACTGCCAGCAGACCGCCCACATAGTTGTTCGCCGCGATGTAGTCCGGCGCTTTGATCGCGACGATGGTCGCGGTGGCCAGGCCGAACAGGAACGGGATGAACGTAGCGATCTGCGACAGCACCACCGCCGCCATGATCCGCTGCTTGGAGGTGTCACGCGGGATGTAGCGCGACCAGTCGCCGAGGAACGCGCCGAAGGAAATCGGGTTGCTCATGGCCACCAGCGCGGCGCCGATGAACGCGGCCCAGAAGCCGGGCTGACCGAGGCTGACCGTGCCGGCGTATTGCGCGTCGAAAGGAGCGGCGAAAGCGAAGGCGCCCAGCAGAAACAGCAGGCTGGCGCTCCACACCGCGATCTTGTTCACCCACAGCAAAAAGCGGAAGCCATAGATGCACACGGTCAGTACCAGGATCGCGAACAGGCCGTAGGCCAATCCCAGGGTCAGGTCGGTTTCCGGCAAGCCTATCAAGCGTTTCGCACCGCCAATCAGCGCATCCCCCGAACTCCACACCGAGAGCGAGAAGAAGGCGATGGCGGTCAGCAGCGACAGGAACGAGCCGACGATCCGCCCGTGTACGCCGAAATGCGCACCGGACGACACGGCATTGTTGGTGCCATTGAGCGGGCCGAACAAGCCCATCGGTGCGAGGATCAGTGAGCCGAGCAACACGCCCGCGACAATCGCCCAGACGCCGGCCTGAAACGACAGACCGAACAGCACCGGGAAACTGCCGAGCACGGCGGTGGCAAAGGTATTGGAACCGCCGAAGATCATCCGGAACAAATCCGTCGGGCCTGCGGTGCGTTCGTTGTCCGGGATCTGTTCGACCCCGTGGGTTTCAATTTGCGTAAGGCTTTGGTCGTTGTTGTTGTTATTCATGATCTGCTCCGATCATAAAGGCGCGCGCATCGTGCGTGAGCGTCACCTGTTTGGCTAAGGGGATGGCAGCCCTTCCGGCATTGCGGATAAATGTTCATGACAGGCCAGCCAAAGGCCTTGTTGTTCTAGGCTCGACGCTTGTTTCTTGAAAACAATCGTCTCGCGCTCCTGGCTGAAGTGTTGCTCCCCTTGCATGCGCAGCTCGGTGGCCACGTCATGGATGAAAATCGCCACGTCACCTTGCAGGCTGACGAAGGCGTTGCTCGACGTGCACGAGAGCACTTCGAAGCCATCCTCGGCGCGCCAGTTGTCCCACAACGCCTGATAGGCGTCGCGCGACAGCAGCGGCTGTTGGAGGGTGTAGAACACGAAACTCGCATCAGCGCTGAACGCGCCGAAGTAAGCCTCGCGATCATTACGGGCGAAGGCGCATACCAGCTCGGCGGCCGCTTTCAGAACCTGATCACGTTCGTTCATGGCCAAACCCTCAGCGGTGGACCACGCCAGGCAGTACGCAGAGCATTTCGTACAGCAGGTTGGCGGCCAGCAGCGAGGTGTTACCGGTGGTGTCGTAAGCGGGCGAGACTTCTACCAGATCGCAACCGATCAGGTCGAGGTCTTGGCAGCCGCGAACGATTTCAATCGCCTGAATGGTCGTCAGACCGCCGATTTCCGGGGTGCCGGTGCCAGGCGCCCAGGCCGGATCGATGCCGTCGATGTCAAAGCTCAGGTACACCGGACCGCCGCCGACTTTCTCACGCACTTCGGCCATCAGCGGCGCCAGCGACTTGTGCCAGCACTCTTCGGCCTGTACCACGCGGAAACCCTGATCGCGGCTCCAGTTGAAGTCATCAGCGGTGTAACCCTGAGCGCGCAAACCAATCTGCACGACACGATCGCAGTCCAAAAGACCTTCTTCGACGGCGCGACGGAAGGTGGTGCCGTGGGCGATTTTCTCGCCGAACATGTGATCGTTGACGTCAGCGTGGGCGTCGATGTGTACCAGACCGACCTTGCCGTGTTTCTTGTGGATGGCACGCAGGATCGGCAGGGTGATGGTGTGGTCGCCACCCAGGGTCATCGGGATGACGTTGTGCTCGAGGATGTTGTCGTAGGCTTCTTCGATGATGCGCACGGCGTCGAGCAGGTTGAAGGTGTTGATCGCCACGTCACCGATGTCGGCCACCGACAGCGAGTCGAACGGCGCGGCGCCGGTGGCCATGTTGTACGGGCGGATCATTACCGATTCGGTGCGGATTTCACGTGGCCCGAAGCGGGTGCCGGGGCGCAGCGATGTGCCGATGTCCAGCGGCACGCCAACGAAGGCAACGTCCAGGCCGGCAGCGGTCGGTACATGGGGGAGTCGGAGCATGGTGGCGATGCCGCCGAAGCGCGGCATTTCGTTGCCGCCCAGTGGTTGGTGAAGAATTTTGTCCACGGGTAGGGCCTCATCGTCTTTGTTTTATTTATGTCGGCGCGCCGGCAGGCGGGCACCGTTGTGGGCCGATTCTGCGAAATGCAGGGGTGGGGAAGAATCGCTACGGGCAAATACTTAGTTCAGATTTTTCTAAACTAACGGCGAGGCTGAAGATAGACTCGTTGTCGTTCACCGGGGTGAACATGGCGCCTCAGTGGGAGCGGGCTTGCTCGCGAATACGGTGTGTCAGGCAACGTGGATGTTGGCTGGCCCGACGCTTTCGCGAGCAAGCCCGTTCCCACATTTAAGGCGTTTCGACAGGAACATGGAGTAGACATGGCCAACGCTTTACCCGACCTGAAACTGTTGCGCATCTTCGTCAGCGTGGTGCGTCATCAGGGTTTCGCCAACGCGCAGCAGGAACTCAACCTGTCGACCTCGGCGATCAGCACCTACATGAGCCAGCTCGAAGCCGCGCTCGGTCTGGTGCTGTGTCATCGCGGCCGTGGCGGCTTCAGCCTGACCAGCAAGGGTGAGCTGTTCCATCAGGAAACCCTGCGCCTGCTCGGCGAACTTGAAGGTTTCGAGCAGTACGCCGCCGCGCTCAAGGGTGAGCTGCGCGGCACGCTCAACCTGGGGGTGATCGACTCCACCGTCAGCGACAAAGCGCTGCCGTTCGCCGAAGCCATCGGCGCCTACAGCCAGGAACACCCGGCGGTGCATTTGCACCTGTCGGTGATGAGCCCTTACGAACTGCAACTCGGCGTGCAGGACAACCGCCTCGATCTGGCGATCGGCGCGTTCTCGACGCGCATGAGCGGTCTGGTCTACATGCCGCTGTACCGCGAGCAGCACTGGCTGTATTGCAGCAGCCGTCACCCGTTGTTCAACGAGCGGCGCATTCCCGAGCAAGTCATCACTCAGCAACGCATGGTCGGTCGCGGCTACTGGAGCCAGGCGGAACTGGCACGTCACGGCTTCAAACACAGCGCCGCCACCGTGGAAAGTATGGAAGCACAGCTGATTCTGGTGCTGTCCGGCGCCTACATCGGTTATCTGCCGGAACACTACGCTCAGGCCTGGGCCGACAAGGGCGATTTACGCGTGTTGCTGCCGGCGACTTTCGGTTATCAGGCGCCGTTTTCGATGATCATGCGCCGTGGCCGTAGCCGTGAGCCGTTGATTCAGACGTTCCGCGATTTGCTCAAAGCCCAGCTCAATCAGGCATAGCTCGAAGGAAAAAGAAATATGTCCAGACCCCAGTGCCCGCGCTGCCTGCGCCCACAAACCCATTGCCTGTGTGCGCTGATTCCGCGTCTCGACAGCCGCACGCGGGTGCTGTTGTTGCAGCATCCGAGTGAGGTCAATCATGCGTTGAACACGGCACGGCTGGCGGCGCTGGGTTTGACCAATGCCGAGCTGATCGTGGGTGAGGTGTTTGAGGATTTGCCGACCCTGTTGAATCAACCGGGGTATCAGGCGCGGTTGTTGTTTCCCGCCGAAGATGCGCAGCCGATGCAGGCTTATGGTGAGTCCGATCAACCGCTGTTGCTGGTGGTGCCGGACGGCACCTGGCGCAAGGCACGCAAAATGCTCCATCTCAATCCGCTGCTGGCGGCGTTGCCACGGGTGACGCTGGCAGAGGGCGGGGTGTCGCGCTATCGGTTGCGCAAGGCCCCGGGGCCGGGAGCCTTGTCGACGGTTGAGGCGATTGTGCAGGCGTTGCACACGCTGGAGGCGCCGACCTCTTTCGAACCGTTGCTCAAGCCGTTTGAAGCGTTGATCGAGGGGCAGATAGCGGCGATGGGGGAAGAGACCTTTCAGAAGAACCATGGCGAAAGATAGGTGTTGATAATGCCGGCCTCTTCGCGAGCAAGCCCGCTCCCACAGGGGGAACGCATTCCAAAATGTGGAAGCGGGCTTGCTCGCGAAAGCGTTAGAACAATCACCGCAAATCTCAAAAATGACTAGCGTTCGCGCATCGCCTCGGTTCGGGCCTTGAGCACTGGTTTGAGCAGGTAATCCAGCACACTTTTCTCCCCGGTAATGATGTCCACCGTCGCCACCATCCCCGGGATGATCAGCAGGGGTTTCACATCCCCGCCCAAATGATTTTTATCGGTACGCACCTGAATCAGATAGAAGCTGTTGCCCTTGTCATCAGTGATGGTATCGGCGCCGATCAGCTCCAGTTTCGCACTGAGCCCACCGTAGATCGTGTAGTCATAAGCGCTGAACTTGACCATGGCTTTCTGACCCGGATGGAGGAACGCGACGTCTTGCGGACGCACCTTGGCCTCGATCAGCAGGTTGTCTTCCAGTGGCACGATTTCCAACATGTCGCTGCCCGGTTGGACCACGCCGCCGATGGTGTTGACCTTCAATTGCTTGATCACCCCGTGTACCGGTGAGGTCACGGTGGTGCGGCTGACGCGGTCGTCGATGGCGATGCTGGTTGCAGTGATTTTCGACAGGTCGGTGCGTTTTTCATTCAGCTCTTTGGCGGCTTCCGAGCGGAAGGTCTGCTCCGATTCGTCGATCTTGCTGCGGATCTCGGCAATCGCCGATTCCGCACGGGGAATCGCCAGCGTCGTCGCATTCAGCGAACCACGGATTTCCACCGCACTACGCTTGAGCCGCAGAATCTCCACGGGCGATACCGCGCCGGCCTTGACCAGTGGCTCGGACATGTTCATCTCTTGTTGCAGTAATGACAGGCTTGAACTGAATTGGCCTTGCTTGGAGCGGAACTCCGCCAGTTCCTGAGTTTTCTGCCGCAACTGTTCGCTCAAGGTGCGCTGTTCGCTGGCCAGTCGCCGCTGGCGTTGTTCGTACAGCGAGCGCTCGTCTTCGGCCACTTGCGGGGCCTTGGCGATGACCTCTTCGGAGAGTTTGAAGGGCCGACCTTCCGATTCCGCGGCCAACCGTTCGACCTGTGCGGTCAATGCATAACGGTCGACTTCGCTTTCGCCCTTGTTCGATAAAAATCGCGTGTCATCCAGACGCAACAGGGTGTCGCCCTTGTTTACCATCTGGCCTTCGCGGACGAAAATCTCGGTGACGATGCCGCCCTCAAGGTTTTGAATCACCTGGACCTTGCTCGACGGAATCGCCTTGCCTTCGCCCATGGTCACTTCTTCAAGCACCGCAAACTTGGCCCAGACCAGCGCGCTGATCAGCAACCCCGCTGCCAGCCACACGGTAATCCGCGACCAGCGCGGCGAATCCTGCAACGAGGCGCCGGCGGTTTCCGGCATGAAATCGGCTTCGGCACTTTTGCCGAAACTGTCGAAGTAGCCGCGTGATTTGCTATCTGAAGAAGCAGACATGGGGCAACTCCTAGACCGCCGCCGAGCCGACACGGCCCTTGCGCAGTGCATCGATGACCGCTTCTTTCGGACCGTCGGCGACGATCCGGCCGTTGTCCAGTACCAGCAGCCGGTCCACCAGGCTCAGCATCGAGGTGCGGTGGGTGACCAGCAGCAGGGTTTTGCCTTGTACCCAGTTGTGCAGTTTCTGACGCAGAAGGTCCTCACTGCTGTTGTCCATGGCGCTGGTCGGTTCGTCGAGCAGCATGATGGGCGGGTCGAGCAGCAATGCCCGAGCGAGTAATACGGCCTGGCGTTGACCGCCGGACAGCAACTGCCCGCGCTCGCCCACCGGGCGGTCAAAACCCTGCGGATGCTGACGGGCGAGTTCGGTGACACCGGTCAGTTCGGCCACTTCAAGCATCCGTGAATCGCTGACGTAGCGCGCGCCAAGGGTCAGGTTGTCGCGCAGGCTGCCCGCCAGCAGCGGCAGGTCATGGGCGACGTAACCGATCTGCTGGCGCAGGTCGGCGACATCCAGTTGCCGCAGGTCAAGGCCGTCGAGCAGCAACTGGCCTTCCTCCGGTTCGTAGAACCCCATCACCAGCCGCGCCAGGGTGCTTTTGCCTGAGCCGCTACGGCCAATGATGCCGACCCGTTCTCCGGGCTTCAGGCTGAAAGTGACGTTGCTCAGGGCCGGCGCATTCTGGCCGTTGTAGTGAAACGTCACACCACTGACGTCCAGTGCGCCTTGCAGTTGCGTACGCTCCAGCGGTCGCTGTTTGGCGTCGCGCTCCTGTGGCAGCGACATCAGCGCGTCGGTGCTTTTCATGGTCAGTTGCGCTTGCTGGTAGCGAGTGATCAGCCCGGCAATCTGCCCCAGCGGTGCGAGTACGCGGCTGCCGAGCATGTAGGTTGCCACCAGCGCCCCGACACTGAGGTTGCCGGCGATGATGCTGTAGACCCCGGCGACAATCGTCGCCATCCCCGAGAACTGCTGAATGAACAGCGTGCCGTTGGTCGCCAGCGCCGAGAGGTTGCGCGCATGGCTGTCGAGGCGGGTGAGGGCGCCGTGTGTGCTTTCCCATTTGTGCTGGCGCTCGCTTTCGGCGCTGCAAGCCTTGAGGGTTTCCAGACCGCCGAGGGTTTCGATCAGCAGCGCTTGACGCTCAGCGCCCAGGCTCAGGCTTTTTTGCACCGTGTCGCGCAGACGCACCTGAATGACCATCGCGAAGACGATGGTGATGGGGAAGGCCAGCAGCGGGATCATCACCAGCCAACCACCCAGCAGGCCGATGACCACCAGCATCAACACCACGAAGGGCAGATCGATCAGGCTGGTCAGGGTCACCGCCGTAAGAAATTCGCGCAGGCCCTGGAAGTCATGAATGCTCTGGGCAAAACCGCCGATGGTCGCCGGCCGAGCCTTCATCGACATGCCGGTGATGCGCTCGAATAAAGTCGCGGAAAGGATCACATCGGTTTTCTTGCCGGCGGTATCGAGCAGGTGCGCGCGCACCACCCGTAATACCAGTTCGAAACCGGTGCCGATCAGCAGACCGATCGACAACACCCACAGGGTCGAGGTGGCCTGATTGGGCACCACGCGGTCGTAGGTCTGCATGACGAACAGCGGCACCATCAGGCCTAAAAGGTTGATCAGGAAACTGGCGAGAATTGCATCGCTGTACAACCATTTCGACAGCTTCAGGGTGTCGCGAAACCACGCATGCACCCGTGGCACCAGCGGTGAGCGCAGGTCTTCGAGTTCATGCCGAGGCCGGGCGAACAAGGCCTGGCCACTGTAGTGTTCGCTGAGCTCTTCGCGGCTGACCCATTGCTCGCCGCCATCGGCTTCACTGGGCAAAATCAGCGCTTTGCCGTCGTCGCCGAAACGCCGCAACACGGCGGTGCGACCGTCGTTGAGCAGCAACAGAAGCGGCAGGTTCAGCGGCGAAATGTCGTTCAGGTCTCGCCGCAACAACCGTGCCTGTAACCCGGCCCGGGCGGCGGCGCGGGGCAGCAGATCCAGGCTCAGGCGTTGTTTGTTCAGCGGCAGACCGGCACTCAGGCTGGCGCGACTGACCGTCGCGCCATGGAGTTTGCAGAGGATCAACAGACCGTCGAGTAACGGATCATCGAAGCTCAGCCGCGGATCGACCCCGGAATGGCCGGGTTCCATGCTGGTCATATTGATCGTTCCCCTGTTACCGCTTCATTGGGCTTATTTCAGTTCAGGCAAGCGCGCTTCGTTTTTCACCTCGGTCGCAGCGATCGCGTCGGCAGGCAGCACCACCCGTTGTTTGCTCAGCAACTGACCCATGTTCGCCAGCACGCGGTACATAGAGTATTCCTCGGTGTAACGGATTTCGGTGTAGCGGCGGTTGGCGTTGTAAAGCTCGTTTTCACTGTCGAGCAAGTCGAGCAGGGTGCGTTGGCCGAGGCCGAACTGGTCCTGATACGCGGCGCGCACGCGTTTGGTGGTTTCGGCGTATTCGCGGGCGGTCGGGGTTTGTTTCTTGGCGTTGACCATGGCATTCCAGGCCAGGTGAATGTTCTCGTTGAGCTGGCGCAGGGCGTTGTTGCGGATGTCCATGGCCTGATTGATCTGGTGTGCATCGGAGGCCAGTCGTGCCTTGTCGCTGCCGCCGCGGAACAGGTTGTAGTTCATCACCACGCCCACGCGCCATTCGTTGTCGTGGCCCTGGTCACCCTGCACGTTGTTGTTCGCGCCCACTGCCGCTTCCGCGTCGAAGCGAGGGTAGAACGGCGATTTGGCCACTTCGTACTGGCTCTCGGCCGACTGCACATCGGCCTGTGCGGATTTCAGATACGGGTTGTTCTCGACCATGCTCTGCTGGGCTTCCGGCAGGGTGGTGGGCAACTCGCCGCGGGTCGATGCCGGCGCTTCCAGCTCATCGGGCATGCGCCCGACCACGCTGTAGAAATTCGATTCGGCGTCGGCCAGATCGACCTCAGCGGTATCGAGGTTGTTTTGCGCCAGTGCCTTACGGGCACCCGACTGGTCGGAGTCGGCGGTGCTACCGACGCCGCGCTCGGTGCGCAGGCCAATCTGGTCGTTTACACGCAAGTGCGCCTGCAGGTTGTTGCGGGCCAGGGTCACCAGTTCGCGGCGCTTGAGCACTTCGAGGTAAACCTCGATGGTGCGCAGAGCCAGATCCTGAGCGGTGCCCTGCGCGTAGTAAGCACGCGAGTTGGACACGCCTTTGGTGCGTTCAACCTCGTTGGCGGTGTTGAAACCGTCGAAGAGCATCTGCCGCAGCCGCAATTCGGACTGCGTGTAGTTGAGGATCGACGTGTGGTGGTTACCCAGCGCCCGGGTATTGGTGTTGTCGCTGTAGCCGCGCCCGTAGGAGGCGTTCAAATCGACGGACGGGTAGAAACCGCCCTTGGCGACTTTGATTTGTTCATCCGCAGCCAGGCGTGCATCCACGCGTGAAGCCAGTTCCGGGTGGGTGGCGATGGTACTTTGGATCGCCTCGGTGAGGTTCATGGCCTGAGCTTGAGAAGTGCAAGCCATGGCCAGCAAAACCGCGCTGCAGAGGGGGGTTAGAACGCGCATGGGTGCATCTCCCTGATTCCTGATGGTGTCTTACTGTCGCCAAAAATTTGGCGGTATTTTTAGCTATAGGCGTTTCACTCTTGTAACAACAGAGCTAAGAACATCCTGAAGCGTAGCTAAGAAAAAATTTTCATAAGGCTTATGCCGAAAAAAACTTATGCGCTTTGTAAAAACCGGCACATTGTTCAGGTCGAAAGCCTTTGTTTTATGTGCTTTAGGGAGCGCGAAAAGGCTTGAGGAAAGTTCCATTCACTTTGCGACATACGGCGAAGTACTGCTGAAGGGGAGGGACGCGTAGCGGTTGATGGGCGACAGATTTTTGTCACCTTGGTGATTCACCACCGTTACGTAGCGTTAGTCGGTGTGCTGCTTCAATCAGGATTCACAAGTGTTTGATAGCACTGAAGTTTCCGCTTGAGGCGTCACCGGCCAAACGAACTGTCGAGGGTGCGAGCGTCGCCCCGGCAACCCGATTGAGCCATGGGCTGCTTCGCGAACCAGTGCCGACGGTGGTCGGCAGCGGAGGAATTCACATGGCAACGCTCATTGGTATCGTCACTAAAGTCATTGGTCAGGTTTTCGCGCAAGGTAATGACGGCACTCGTCGCGCCTTGGTCGAGGGCGACCGCTTGTTTGCTGGCGATCAACTGATCACCGGGGCCGAAGGCGCCGTCGCCGTTCATCTGCAAAATGGCCAGGACTTGACCCTGGGCCGCGACAGCAGCCTGACCATGACCGGCCAATTGCTCGCCGATCAGGCCGCCCATGTGAACGCGCCGGAGGCTGTGACCCCGAGCGAAGCGCAACTGACCGACGTCGAGCAGATCCAGAAAGCCATCGCCGCGGGTGACGACCCGACCAAAACCGCTGAAGCCACCGCCGCTGGCCCCAACGCCCCGGGCGATACCGGTGGAGCAGTGGGCGGCGGGCACAGTTTTGTCTTGCTGACGGAAGTCGGCGGGCGGGTTGATCCGATCATCGGTTTCCCCACTGCCGGGTTCAATGGCATTCCCGAATTTCCCGAAGTACGCCAAAACGCTGTGATCGATAACGGCGATGGCACGCCCGCGCCTGTCGTGCCGCCCGTCAACAACCTTGTGACCCTCACCGGCCTCGCCGTGCCCGGGGGCGAACTGACCCTCAACGAAGCCAATCTTCCAGACGGCTCGGCGGCCAACGCTGGCGCGCTGACCCAAAACGGAAGCTTCACGGTAACGGCACCGGACGGTTTGAACAGTCTGAACATCGGCGGCATCAACGTGATCAGCGGTGGGGTGGCCGTCGGTTTCCCGCAGTCGATCACCACGCAATTGGGCAACACCCTGACTATCACCGGTTACAACGCGGCGACCGGCGTGGTCAGTTACAGCTACACCCTCAATGGCAACGACACCCACGCGACGGGTGGCGGCGCCAATAGTCTCAGCGAACAGTTCACCGTGATCGCTGGCGACAGCAATGGCGATACCGCGACCGGTACGCTGGACATCAACATCATCGACGACGTGCCCAAAGCGTTCGATGACAGCAACGCGTCGACCGCCTCGGAAACCTTGCTCACGCTGACTGGCAACGTCCTGACCAACGACGTGCAAGGCGCCGACCGTGTACCCACCGGGCCGGTGACGGCCGGTACATTCACCGGCACCTATGGCACGTTGGTATTGAACGCCAACGGCACCTACACCTACACGCTGAACACCAGTGACGCCGACTTCAAAGCCTTGCACGGCGGCGGCAACGGCACCGAAACCTTCGCCTACACCATCACCGATTCGGACGGTGACACCAGCACTGCGAATCTGGTTTTGCAGATCCACAACAACGACGACCCGGTGATCATCAACGGCTTGAACGTTGAGGGCGGGGAGTTGACGGTTTACGAGAAAAAC
>NZ_JBIUWM010000023.1:81708-88976 GCF_044743445.1 Pseudomonas sp. NPDC087615
ACCTTCGCCTACACCATCACCGATTCGGACGGTGACACCAGCACTGCGAATCTGGTTTTGCAGATCCACAACAACGACGACCCGGTGATCATCAACGGCCTCGACGTCTATGGCGGTGAACTCACCGTTTACGAGAAAAACCTCAGCGACGGCACCAGCCCTGACGCGCCAGCGCTGACCCAGAGCGGCACCTTCACCGTCACCGCACTCGACGGTTTGCAAACCCTCACCGTCGGTGGCATCGCCGTGGTGACCGGCGGCGTCGCCGCAGGTTTCCCACAATCGGTGGTCACGCCGCTCGGCAGCACGTTGACCATCACCGGCTACAACGCGACGACCGGCGTGGTCAGCTACAGCTACACCTTGGTGGATAACGAAACCCATCCCAATGGCAACGGCGCCAACAGCATCACCGAGAACTTCAATGTGGTGGCGACCGATACCGACGGCAGCACTGCCAGCGGCCAGATCAACGTCAACATCATCGACGACTTGCCCAGCGCTCACCCCGATTCGGCGTCGGTGGCGGAGGGCGGCACCGTCAGCGGCAATGTGCTGGACAACGATATTGGCGGCGCCGATGGCCCGGCCGTTACGGGCGCCGTGGTTGGCGTGCGCGCCGGTTCAGATACCTCGACCTCGGCCCTCGGTGGTTTGAACACCCAGATCAACGGTACTTACGGTTACCTGACGCTGGATGCCAACGGCAACGCGGTTTACCACAGCGCGCCCAATGCGGTGAATGGGCCTGGCGCGTTCGATGTGTTCACCTACACCGTGCGCGATTCCGACGGTGATGAAAGCACCACGACCATCACCATCGATGTCTCCAACAGCAAACTGTGTGCGGTCAGCGATACCGACGTCACCGTGTACGAGAAAGCCCTGGACCTGACCAAGGACGGCGCCGACCTGGCCGCCGGTACGGTGACTGGCAGCGATCCGACCAGCACCGGTGAAACCGCGTCTGGCACGTTGGTCGGCTCGGTCACGGGCGCGGTCGGTGCGATCAGCTATGCGCTGGTCGGCAGCGCCATCGGCAGCTACGGGCAGATCGTGCTCAACCCCAACGGCACCTACACCTACACCCTGACATCGCCGGCAACCACCACGCCGCATGCCGACGACGGTGCCAACACCCTGACCGAGAGCTTTACCTATCAGGCCACCGATTCGCTGGGCAACATCGTCACCAGCACCATCGTCGTCAGCATCGTCGATGACGTGCCCAAAGCGATGAACGACAGCAACGCGAACACCGCGTCGGAAACCCAGTTGACGCTGAGCGGCAACGTGCTGACCAACGACGTGCAAGGGGCGGACGTCGTGGCGACCGGGCCGAATGCCGGGCCGATCACGCCCGCCACCATCGTCGGCACTTACGGCACCTTGGTGCTCAACGCCAACGGCACTTACACCTACACCCTGGACACCAATGATGCAGATTTCAAAAACCTGCACGGCGGCGGCAACGGCACCGAAACGTTCACCTACACGTTGACCGATGCCGACGGCGACACCAGCACCGCCAACCTGGTGTTGAACGTCCACAACAACGATGATCCGGTGGTGCTCAACGGTCTCGATGTCTATGGCGGCGAACTCACCGTCTACGAGAAAAACCTCAGCGACGGCACCAACCCCAACACTGCGGCGCTGACCCAAAGCGGCACCTTCACCGTCACTGCGCTTGATGGTCTGCAAACCCTCACGGTCGGCGGCATCGCCGTGGTCACCAACGGTGTGGCTGCAGGCTTCCCGCAATCGGCCGTCTCGCCACTGGGCAGCACGTTCACCGTCACCGGTTACAACCCGGCGACCGGTGTGGTCAGCTACAGCTACACCTTGGTGGATAACGAAACCCATCCGAACGGCAATGGTGCCAACAGCCTCACCGAGAATTTCAACGTGGTGGCGACCGACACCGATGGCAGCACCGCCACCGGCCAGATCAACGTCAACATCATCGATGACCTGCCGACTGCCACACCCGACACAGGTTCGGTGGCGGAGGGCGGCACGGTCAACGTCAGCGTGCTGGGCAATGACATTAGCGGGGCCGATGGCGCGGCCACCGTGGTTGGCGTGCGCGCCGGCAGCAACACCGGCACTTCGGCCATTGGCGGTCTCAACAGCAACATCAACGGCGCCTACGGTTACCTGACCCTGGATGCGGTGGGCAACGCCGTTTACCACAGCAATCCGAACTCGGTCAGCCCACCCGGCGCCACCGACACCTTTACCTACACCATCCGCGACACCGACGGCGATGAAAGCACCACAACCATCACCATCAACGTTGCCGACAGCAAACTCGTGGCCTCGGTCGATCAGGACGTGACGGTCTTTGAGAAAGCCCTCGACCTGACCCAGGACGGCCAGGACCTGGCCCCAGGTACGGTCACCGGCAGCGATCCGACCAACACCGGCGAAACCGCAACCGGCACGCTGGTCGGCGCGGTGACTGGCGGCAGCGGCGCGCTCACTTACACCTTGGTTGGCAGCGCCACCGGCACCTACGGGCAGATCCAGCTCAATGCCAACGGCACCTACACCTACACGCTGACGTCGGCACCGAAAACCTCGCCGAACGCCAACGACGGGGCCAACACCCTGAGCGAAAGCTTCACCTACAAAGCCACTGATGCGCTGGGCAACAGCACCACCAGCACCATCGTGGTCAACATCGTCGATGACGTGCCCAAAGCGGTGGCGTCGGATCGCTCGGTGGCGGCAGTGGAGATCGATTCCAACATCCTGATCGTGCTCGACATCTCCGGCAGTATGGCCGACGCCTCCGGTGTGCCGGGCCTGTCGCGGCTGGACCTGGCCAAGCAAGCGATCAGCGCCTTGCTCGACAAATACGATGACCTGGGTGATGTGAAAGTCCAACTCGTGACCTTCAGCAGCAGCGCCACTGACCGCACCACGGTGTGGGTTGATGTGGCGACGGCCAAGACGCTACTGGCGGGCCTCAGCGCCGGTGGCGGCACCAACTACGACGCCGCCGTGGCGACCATGCAAACGGCGTTCAACACCGCAGGCAAACTCACCGGGGCGCAGAACGTCGGCTACTTCTTCTCCGATGGCAAACCCACCACCGGGCAGGACATCGGCACGGCTGACGAGACCGCACTCAAAGCTTTCCTTGATGCCAACAACATCAAGAACTACGCGATCGGCCTGGGCAGCGGCGTGAGCAACGCCAACCTCGATCCGCTGGCCTATGACGGCATCAGCCACACCAACACCAATGCGGTAGTGGTCACTGATCTCAATCAACTCAACTCGGTGCTGTCCGGCACCGTCGAAGGCGCGCCGGTTACCGGTTCGTTACTGGGTGAGGGCGGCAGCTTCGGCGCTGATGGCGGTTTCATCAAATCCATCGTGGTCGACGGCACCACGTACACCTACGATCCCAAAGCGCTCAGCGGCCAGGGTTCACTGACTGCCACCGGTGGCGTCAACCACGGCACCTTCAACACCGTAAACAACACGCTAAGCATCGCCACCAACAACAGCGGCACGCTGGTAGTCAACCTCGACACCGGCGACTACACCTACACCTCGCAGAAAACCACCACCACTGTGATCACCGAGAACATCGGCTTCACCCTCAGCGATAACGACGGCGACCTCGCCAGCTCAACATTGACCGTGAAAGTGATCCCCAACGCACCTCCGGTGGCGGCGGACGATCACGTCATCACCAACGTGCTGTCGAGCAACATCGTGGTGCCGGGTGAACTGCTGCTGGCCAACGACACCGATCCGAACGGCGACACCCTCAATGCCACACCGACCACCTTCAACACCGGTTGGGTCGCCAAGGGCGCGGACTTCACCGGCACGGGGGCAATCACCTTCAATGGCACCAGCAACACCGCCGCCAACCAGAACCTGGCCGACGTGCGCAACTCGTTCGCGGCCAACACCGCCGCGATGACCGCTGTACTGGTGGTCAGCGGCTACCTCGGCGCGGTGACCAACGCCAATGCCAACGATGAAGACCTGATCACCGTCAAACTGAAACAGGGCGAGACCCTTAACCTGGATCACAACCTGGCGGCCGGGCACATCACCATGGAGTACTCGCTCAATGGCGGCGCGTTCGTGAGCATCGCCGACGGCGGCACCATCACCGCCAGCGCCGATGGCACCTACCAGATCCACATCACCAATATCACCAACACCAGCGGTGGCAACACCAATGCCGCGGAAAACTACCAACTGACCATGACGGTCAACTACGCCGGGGCCCACGATCTCACCCCGGACTACCACGGCACTTACACCGCCAACGACAACCACGGCGGCAGCGACACCGCCGCCGTGACCATCAGCTATCAGGATGGCCACACCCTCACCGGTACATCGGGCGATGACATTCTGGTGGCCGGCACCGGCAACAACATCCTCAACGCGGGCGACGGCAACGACGTGCTCACCGCCGGTTCCGGCAACAACGAACTGCATGGCGGCGCGGGCAATGATTTGCTCTACAGCGGCCCGGGCAACGACCTGCTCGACGGCGGCACTGGCATCGACACCGCCAGCTACGCCCATGCCACCGCCGGGGTCACGGTCAACCTCGGCCTGCTCGGTGCGCAAAACACCCTCGGTGCCGGCACAGACACGCTGACCGGCATCGAAAACCTCGTCGGTTCGAACTTCAACGACACCCTGACCGGCGACAACAATAACAACGTGATCAATGGCGGCTTGGGCAACGACACCCTCAACGGTGGCGGTGGCGATGACCTGCTGATCGGCGGCATGGGCAACAACACCCTGACGGGTGGCTCGGGTGCCGACACCTTCCAGTGGCTCAAGGGCAACAGCGGCCACGACCTCATCACCGACTTCACCCCCGGCACCGACAAGCTTGATCTGTCACAACTGCTGCAAGGCGAAAACGGCACCACGGCGTCCCTCGACGACTACCTGCACTTCACCGTCACCGGCAGCGGCGCCTCGGTACTCACCACCATCGACGTCAGCGCCCTGGCCGGCGCCACGCCGAACCAGACGATTGATCTGGCCGGCGTCAACCTCGCCAGCCACTACGGCGTGACCCCGGGGGCGGGTGGGATGATCGCCAGCGGGCACGACACAGCGACGATCATCAGCGGCATGTTGAATGATCATTCGTTGAAGGTGGACACGGTGTGATCGGCATTTGATAAAAGCCCTGAAACGACAAAACCCGCCGCCCCGGTTGAACGGGGCGGCGGGTTTTTTCTGCCTGGAGACATGTGTTGCCTGGGAGTCAGCCTTCAAAGGTTTGGCGGTGTAGCAAAGACTTGTGATCGACACAGATCCCTGTGGGAGCGGGCTTGCTCGCGAAGGGGTCAGAGCTGACGCGGAATAAATCAATTTACGTTTGAGTCAGTCCGGCAATTCCAGCTGATCCAGCGCCCGATTCACTGCCGGTTCGGCCAGCATCACCACTTGGGCAATGCCCTGCAACGTATGGCGGTGCGGCGTCTCCAGCCGTCCAGCGAAATCACTGAGCATCACGCTGGCCGAGGCCATGGACTCGCAGGCATTGGCCAAAAGGTCTGTGGTCTGCCTGTCGGGGGCAACCATGAACATCGTGCTGGGTTGGCGCGAGGGGGGGCGGGTTGGGTGTTGGTTTGATCATGGTGAACCTCCTAGAGTCGACGGAGCCGCCACATTTCGCTGCGATGCGAAAAAGGAGGTGGCAGCCATACGCGGGCCGCAGACCGGGACTCTAGAACCGGCAGACCTGAAGGTCTCCCACGTACAGCCGCCTTAAAACGAGAGGTGGGTGTTGTGCGTCCAGAGATCGCCGGGCAGCGAGACCCGGTCACAGATTGGTCAGCGACCGGCAAACAATAGAACCCGACCCCAAGGCGCACAAACCGGCGGATTCTGGCGTAGCGGTAGGTAGTTACGCAAGAATGTGTAGCCTGATTACGAGTCTTGCCGTGTAATTTAAACGTTGGCGTTTAAAGCAAAAGATCGCAGCCTGCGGCAGCTCACCCGTTTATTTGGAGCTGCCGCAGGGTGTGATCTTTAATCTAGTTGCTTATTCAGTAGTAAATAAATACACCCCCCTTTTCCCTAAATAAATGCGTCACCTTTTTATATTTGCGTTATTCATTAAACGGAAAGGGTAAGGTTGTCTATGAGGAGTTGATAATATTCAACGTCAAATCTTTTTATTTTTTTTCCAGCCGGTGCTGAATAGATAAAAAAATTAGAGGCTGCGTCAAAAAATACACTTTCGATAAATTCGTTTTGCTCATCGTAAAACGAAACTGATCCTCCCGGGGTAAGTGGGTTATCTGATGCGCAATCAAATTCTATTTTCTTCCATGCAGTGTTCAAATCGAATCTCGCACTTTTTCTGGAAGGACGTAAGTGGACATGTCTCCCCTTAATATGTGGAAATACTGTGGAGGAACTTCGGACGGTTACCGGTCCTTCCAGTACGGTTATTGATAAGTGCGGTAGGGTAAAAACATGTCCGTCCCCGTATTTGCCGTCTGTGAGACTCTCAAAATCCTCAGTTACAATTGACATCACTGTCAAGTTGCGCACGTTAGAATACACCGGGCTTACCGCATACAGCGCCTTTGCATATAACCGGCGACCACCCTCCGGTACGGTGATGGTTTTCTCCCAATCGCCTGTCGTTGCATGGGCGGGCGCAGAGCCTTTGGACACGGCAGACGCACCGTTGCCATCAAAAATCTCGACGGTCTGGCCTTTACTTGCCTTGCCTTTGAGTTTCAGCGTGGTGCTGACGGTGGACGTGCCTTCCGGCACTTCTTTATCGTTTTCATCCAGCACGTTGACCAACGTCGGGACTGTTGCGGCCGTCACGGTCAGCATCCTGGCTGCCGACGTCGCACCCGAACCATACAACGCCTTGGCGGTGAAGCTGTGCGCCGCCACGCTCAGCCCGGTTACGGTTAATGTCCAGATCCCTGTTGCTTGATCGGTGTCGGGTTGACCTTTGGACGTGGTGCCGTCGAGCACCTCGACTTTCTGGCCCTTCGCGGCGCTGCCAGTCAGGATCACGGCCGTTTCCACGGTGGTGCCGTTATCGGGGATTTCCACGCCGCTCGGCGAGCCTTTGACCGAGGTGATCGTCGGGACTGTTGCGGTCGTCACGGTCAGCATCCTGGCTGCCGACGTCGCGCCCGAACCATACAACGCCTTGGCGGTGAAGCTGTGCGCCGCCACGCTCAGCCCGGTTACGGTTAATGTCCAGATCCCTGTTGCTTGATCGGTGTCGG
>NZ_JBIUWM010000023.1:89073-89254 GCF_044743445.1 Pseudomonas sp. NPDC087615
CGGGTTGACCTTTGGACGTGGTGCCGTCGAGCACCTCGACTTTCTGGCCCTTCGCGGCGCTGCCGGTCAGGATCACGGCCGTTTCCACGGTGGTGCCGTTATCGGGGATTTCCACGCCGCTCGGCGAGCCTTTTACCGATTCGATGGTCGGCGGATCAAGTTTCACGGCCTCACCCACCAC
>NZ_JBIUWM010000024.1:0-88369 GCF_044743445.1 Pseudomonas sp. NPDC087615
GTTTGGAAACGGCCGCTTCCTGCTGCGACAGCTAGCGGGGGCAAGAGCGGAAATGGCCCTGGCGGTGAACGCCTACAACCTCAAAAGAGCGATCAATGTGCTGGGTGTACGCCGAATGATGGAGTTGATGGGCTGAAAAGCCTTTTTTTCTGTTACCTGCACAAAAGCAAACGCCCCGAACAAGTCGGGGCGTTTGCTTAGGCCGCCTTCAGCGTGTTTTCACACAGTCTGCGTAGCGGGTTTTCTGTTGAAGCGGGCTGCGGTCAGTCGTCGCGGCTCATGATGCCGAAGATCTGCAACAAGCTGATGAACAGGTTGTAGATCGATACATACAGGCTGATGGTCGCCATGATGTAGTTACGCTCGCCGCCGTGAATGATGGCACTGGTCTGGAACAGGATGCAGACAGACGAGAACAGTACGAAACCTGCGCTGATCGCCAGTTGCAGGCCGCTGATCTGGAAGAAGAAACTGGCCAGCGTTGCGCCCAGCAACACGAAGAACCCAGCGGTGATGAAACCACCGAGGAAGCTCATGTCCTTGCGGGTGATAAGCACGTAAGCCGACAGACCACCGAACACCAGTGCAGTCATCGCGAACGCCGAGCTGACCACTTCAGCGCCGCCCTGCATACCCAAGTAACGGTTGAGGATCGGGCCGAGCAGGAAACCCATGAAACCGGTGAGCGCAAACGCGGACACCAGGCCCCAAGCGGAATCACGGAGTTTGTTGGTGAGGAAGAACAGCCCGTAGAAGCCGATCAGCACCACGAAAATGTTCGGGTAGCCAACGCGCATCTGCTGGGCAACGAAAGCCATCACACCGCTGAATGCGAGGGTGAGAGCCAGTAGGCCATAAGTGTTGCGCAGGACGCGGCTAACCTCTAGCTGCTCAGCCTGCACGCTGTTATTAACTGCGTAATCCTGTTCGCGCATGGCGACACTCCTGTTGGTTTGAAACGTTCAGTCGCAAAGATCATAACAGACGCTCTGTAACAAGCCATGCAGAGAGTTTGACAGTGTGTTTCATTCAGGTATTATGGCGCCCGCAACGCAACGGAGGTGTGGCCGAGTGGTTTAAGGCAACGGTCTTGAAAACCGTCGACTGTAACAGGTCCATGAGTTCGAATCCCATCGCCTCCGCCATCTTATGTACGACAAAGCCCTGATTATTCAGGGCTTTGTCGTTTCTGGGGTTTGAGACTTCTGCTTCGACCTACCCGGATCGTTTCCGCATCGTTTCTGCCATTTGCGCAACCCTGCCTTTCGGACTCCACTGGCCCAGTCATTCCAACGGGTCGTACCTGAGTAATGTCTTGGGCTCCAGATACGCGCTCATCCCCCACCTGCCCATTTCGCGCCCAAGCCCTGATTGCTTGAATCCACCGAAGGGGGCACGCGGTTCGTGGGCCAAGGTGTTGATGAGCACGCGTCCCGAATCGATCTGACGGGCGACGTTCATACAACGTTCGGAGCTTTTTCCCAGCACCAGGGCACTCAGCCCATAGTTCGAATCGTTGGCGATGCTGATCGCATCAGCGTCATCCTCGTAGGGAATGATCGTCAGCACGGGGCCGAAGATTTCCTCACGTGCGATGCACATCCGATTGTTGGCATCAGTGAAGATCGTGGGCTTCACGAACCATCCGGCATGCAAGCCTTCCGGGCGACCTTCGCCACCTGCCAACAACCTCGCGCCTTCTTCCTGGCCAGTGCGGATATAGCGCTGCACCCGCTCCCATTGTTTCAGGCTCACCATCGGGCCTATGTCGGTGTTGGCGTTTCGCGGATCAGCCGATTGAATCTGTGAGACACCCTCCTTCGCAATCCGCTCGAACTCTGCCAACCGGCTGCGTGGCACGAGGATGCGAGTGCCCGCGATACAAGCCTGGCCGCTGTTGAGAAATCCGGCCTGCATTACTAACGGCATCACTGCGTGGAAATCCGCATCGTCAAGCACCACGGTGGGCGACTTGCCGCCAAGTTCGAGCGTCACACGCTTCATGGTGTCAGCACCGGTTTTTACCAGATGTCGCCCGATAGCGGACGACCCCGTGAACGAGATCTTGGCAACATCGGGATGACGGGCGATTTCCTCACCTACTACATCGCCTCGCCCGTTGACGATATTGAATACACCCGGTGGCAGCCCCGCTTCGTGCAACGCACTGACCACGACCTGCGTCTGTAACGCGCTCATCTCGCTTGGCTTGATGACGGCAGTGCAGCCTGCTGCCAGCGCGGTGGCCAGCTTGTTGCAGATGAAACCCGCATTGCTGTTCCAGGGCGTGATCAGACCGGCAACGCCCACGGGCGTCAGAATGACCCTGGCCATGCCGACCTGCTCCTCAAAATCGAACGCCTCCAGTGCATCGATTGCTTGCGCGATCACATCGGCCGGGTAAGTCGCCATCGAGCGCGCGCGATTCGCAGGTGCGCCGTATTCCACGAGGATGGCTTCCAGCAGTTCTTCCTCCTTTGCCGCCACGGCCTGGTGCATGCGTTGCAATACCGAAATGCGTACTTCCCGGCTTGTACGAGCCCACGCCGGGAACGCCGCCTTGGCTGCTGCGATGGCACGCTGTGCGTCCAATGCATCGCCCAACCGAACCTGACCAATGACTTCCTCGGTGCTCGGGTTATGAAGGTCGAACCATTCCTGGCCGTGTGGCGTAACGAACTCGCCGTTGATGTAGATGTGTTCAATGCGCTGCATGATGACTCCTCGCTCAAAATGACTCGCCTGAATCGAGCCATTGTGATGAAGTCTATGAAGGGTTCATTAATCCGATAAGCCATCCTTTGGCATATGAACCATCCTTATATTCAGGACAATCCATGCACAGATCAGGAATGACCGAGCTGGAAGTCGTACTGGCCGTTTCGCGCCGCAGCAGTTTTCGCGGCGCTGCACAGGAATTGGGCATGTCCACTACCGCCGTGAGCAGCGCGGTGGCTGGTCTGGAAGCACGCCTGAAGGTACGTCTGTTCAATCGCTCGACGCGCAGTGTTGCCCTCACGGACATCGGCCAACGCTATGTGGCACGCATCGCACCTGCGTTGGCACAGATCAAAAGTGCCGGCGAAGAGGCCAGCGTCGGCCCCGATGAACCCAGCGGCACATTGCGCATCAATGCACCGCATGGCGCGGCCTACTTGTTGCTGGAGCCGTTATTGAAGCAGTACGCGCAGCGCTATCCCGAAGTACGCATCGACATCGTCAGCGAATCAAGCATGGTCGACATCATCGCCGGTGGCTTCGACGCCGGGATTCGCCTGGCAGAGTCTGTGCCGCAAGACATGATTGCCGTGGCACTGTCGGGTGACGTCCGGATGCTCGTGGTAGCAACGCCCGAGTACCTCGAACGCCACGGCGTGCCCGAGCATCCGCGAGATCTACTCACCCACCGGAGTATCGGTATGCGCATGGCCCATGGTGGCCTCTACCAGTGGGAGTTGGAGCGCGATGGCCAGAAAGTACAGATGGATCTGCCAGTGTGCTTCGCCTCCAACGAAATGCTGGCAATCAAACAGGCCGTGTTATTGAGCCTTGGCATTGGTTTCATTTCCGAGTGGTTCATCCAGGACGAACTGGCAAGCGACGCCCTGGTGCCGGTATTGATCCCGTGGTGCCCGTCGTTTGGTGGGTTTAGGCTCTACTACTCGGGCCATCGCTTCGTGCCGGCGCGACTGCGCGCGTTAATTGAACTCGCGCAGGAGTTGCGGCCCACTCTGAATTCGCGAGTATTTTGAGCCGATGACCACAGGTCTAATTGATGCCAACCTTCAGGATGTACTTGTGGTTTTTGAAGAAGTACCCAACGTAGATTTAAGCGTCATGTGTGAACAACTACAGACCGCTAGACGCGAGCTATTGAATCAACTGGCTATCTTCGTGGCTCGACTGTTTGTTGCTGCCAGGTGGTTCCTGGAAGTCGGCGCTACGCGATTTTCGCCAGTCGTCGCCGGACAACTGTGCAATCCGCTCACGGGTCAGGCTTGCGGTCAGTAGGCCAGATTGTAAAGTCAAGTAGGCAATCACTCCAACCTGCGCCGTTGCACAATAGGCAGGATTTGATCCTCGATATCGCGCATCAAGGCTGAATACGGCGGTTGAAGGGAGGCGATACCCACGCATCAATGTGGAACTGGTGACTGACGATGGGTTGAGCGACATCATCGACAAAGGGTTCGATGCAGGCGTGCACTTCGGCGAAATCCTCGCTGGTGACATGGTCGCTGTCCCGGTGGGCTCACCCCAGGCGATTTGTCACAGTTGCTGCCTCCGGTTATCTCGTGGGGCGCGGGACACCGGAAACGCCACAGAGGCTGCTTGAACACGCTTGCATTGGCAGACGCTTTCCCAGCGGCAAACTGTACAAATGGGAATGTCTTGCCGAAGGCCTGCCCATGCGCCTGGCCGTGACGGGGCCGTTGATACTGGAAGATGACACCATGATGATCCAGGCCGCGAAGGACGGTACCGGGATCGCGTACGTGTATGACGAGATGGCAAGGGAGTACATAGCGCAGGGGCAACGGGTGGAAATTCTTGAAGACTGGAAAGCCCTGCCAAGCAGGTTTTTTATCCAGTATTCCAACCGGCATCACGTACCGCCGGCGCTACAGGCGCTCATCGAGTTTGTACGTGAAACGCAGCATCAATGACAAACTGAAGGCGGTACACTTGCTCGCCGTCTAAAAGCGTAGGGTTGTGAAGACGGCGTTCTGATCAAGCGTTATCGACAGGCCGTTTTTGGCCGTTTGCTGCCTATCATAAGGCGCAGCAACCGACCCGAAGCAGCCTTGATGTCTGTTTATTGTCGCCATTCGTTATTGGCATTCATGGAGGATTCTGACTGATGGCACGTGTGGGTTTGATACTGACACCCGGTTTTGCGGACTGGGAATATGCTTTCATTGCTGGAACTGCGTCACCGTTTTACGGGATCGACGTCAGGTTTTTCGCTCCTGCTACGGGGCAGTTCCGCTCGCAGGGCGGATTGGCTGTAACGGTTGATAGCAGTTTGCAGCAATGTCTGGACTGGAAACCGGACGTTGTTGTCATCGTTGGAGGAACGATCTGGGAGCGTGCAGAAGCACCGGATATTCGAGACTTTCTTCATGCCAGTCGCTCAAGTGGGGCGACAATTGCAGGTATCTGTGGGGGAACACTGGCACTTGCCAGGGCCGGGCTTCTCGACACGGTTCCTCATACCTCGAACAGCGCTGACTTCTTACAACAGAATGCCGTAGGTTATGAAGGGCGCACGCTTTATCGAAACAGTCCGGTCGCTGTGGTTGCAGACCGCATCATAACTGCTCCAGGCCCTGCACCCATTAGCTTCACCTGCGCAGTGTTCGAAGGGGCCGGGCTATCTTCAGAGATCATTTCTCAGTTCAGGTCAATGTTGGCAGCGGAACATGCGTGATCGCGTCGCCCCGGCGCTGACTGGACGCCGCTCAAGTTAGCTTCACTAGGCCGACCCGGTCTAATCCTTGTTCCGCCGACGGGTCACCAATGGGATTACGAGCGATATGAAGGCGATAACTGGAACGGATTGCAAGTGTTCGGTAACCTTCCGGCGAGCGCACCCAAGCAGTTAGTAATCAACCAGATCTAGTGTCACTAGACTTCCCTAATTCATTTCTCTGGCAGGCTTCATCAACACGGCGCCCTCATGGTTCGTCGTCCCAATAATTAAGCGTAGTCCCGGGCCGCTGCACAGCGGTGAACGCGCGCGCCCCATTGATTGTGACCATCGCCTGATATTTGCCGGAGTCCGGGTATTGGCAGACTTCGGGGGTTTCTCGGGTGCCAATGGACAGGTACTTCAGCGGCGCATCCGAGGTGTTGATGATCTGATGCGGATACTCGGGGCCAGCCGGAATGAAGATGACGTCGCCGCTTCGGATCGGCAACATTTCACCCGCCACGCGCAGGGTGCCAAACCCTTCCAGGATGACGAACATCTCTTCCTGAGCATAATGAAAGTGGTAGGGGCAAGAACGCTTGCCTGGCGCGACGATGTCCACCGACGCACCGAGTTTCTGCGCGACGGTGTCAGTGCCGAGGCGCGCGCCATGGCTCTCGTAAAGAGGGTCGCGGCGCTCGTATTGCAGCGGCACATCATTGAAATTGCGAATCATGCGCGCAGTTAAAGCACAGGCGTCATTGCTCATTACTCACTCCCGAAAGTATCTGTCCGGGCATCCAGCCTCGCGTAGCTAACCGAGTTGCCATTTATGCGGCAGCAGCTCTTCAATTTCACATGCCCGATGCGTAAGCGTACACCGAAGTCACGATGCATGACTCAGGTCGATATCTGAAAGACGTTCTCACGCGTCTGCCGACGCAGCGGGCGAGTGATATTTCCGACCTGTTGCCGCCCGGGTTGATGCCCATCTGGCTGTGCAACCTCTGACTGGTCACCGTATCAAGATTCGCCTAGTCGCCCAAACTAACGGTATTACTGTTGGCGCGGACATAATAATTATCAAATTCACCGCTTTCGACAAATACGAAACCATGGCGAATATAAAAGCGATTTGAAGCGCTTTCTTTGAGAGCGCCAACCTTAATAGGGCGTCCGATCTCATCCGCCTCTCTGAAAATCTGAGTGAGAACTTCGGTGCCTATCCCTGCTCCTTGGGCGCTGGGTATCACATACAAATGGTCAAGCAGAAGCTCGCTCTGATGGTCTTTGAGAACAACAAAACCGACCATATCACCTGATACTTCTATGCGGCGCGTGCTGCTAGCGTCGAAACCACTATGAAACCGTTCGCGCGCGCGATCAGGATCAAATCGCCCAAGCCGCTCTAGGCTTTCGCGCATGGCCTCAATCCGAATGGCTACCAGATCTTCTAGATCGCAGTTTGAAGCACGGCGTAAAACGACAGCAAATTTTTGATCAGGGGAAGTTGACATAACAAGCGCTCTAGGCATGGCCGGTGACTCATTATAGAGAGCGTGAGTCGCATAACCAGTCCTGCAAAACAGAAACAAATATCTTCTAAGCCACTGAAAGATAAGGATTAATCTTCGAACTTGAAAACCGTCGACGGTAACAGTTCCATGCGTTCGAACCCCTTCGCCTCAGCCATCTTTATACGACAAAGCCCTGATTATTCAGGGTTTTGCCGTTTCTGGGATTCGCAACTGTCACGCCGGTCTTTCTTGATCGTTTGCGCACCTATTCAGTCATTTCCGCAGCCCTGCACTCCAACACCACCTCGTCCCGCTCAAATAAAATAGCTCCAGACAAAATAGTGACTCGCGCATAGAGCCGGTCAAGCGTTGGATATGGACGGGGCGTCAGGATTGAGGATTTCCACGAGAAAGTCGATAAACACATTGATGCGGCTCGATCCACGATGATTGGGCAAATACAACGCGTTGATGCAACTGCTGGCACTGCCTGGATTGACCTCGTAATGCTCCAGCAATCGTGTCAGCCGACCGGCGGCCACGTCGTCGCGCACCAGCCAGTCAGCCAGCAGCGTCACCCCGCCTGCGCCAATGGCGGCTTCGCGCAGGATGTCGGCGTTGTTGCTCTGCAGACGCCCGTGGACGCTGAGTTGAATGGCTTCGTCATCCCCCAGAAACGTCCAGTGATGATGCGTACCGCCGTAATCAAATCGCAGGCATTGGTGCACGAGCAAATCGCGCGGATGACTCAGCGCTGCGCTACGCCTCAGGTAATCCGGACTGGCCACCACCCAACGCTGAAACTGCCCCACGCGCTTGCTGACAATGTCGTCACTGACCACCGATGAGCCCAAGCGCACCGACACGTCAATCTGCTCGCTCAGCAGATCGCTGACTTTGTCACTCAGCGACAGACTGATTTCCAGCCCCGGATGCCGCTCGAGCAAGCGGTTCAGGTGCGGCGCGATGAGGCGTCGGCCGAACTCCACCGGCACGCTGATTCGCAGTCGTCCTTGCACTTCGCTGCCACGGTCAGCGACCACCGCGTCGGCCTCTTCGATAGCATCGAGAATCGCCACGGCTTTTTCGAAATAGGTTTGGCCGGCGATGGTCACGCTGGTGTTGCGCGTGGTGCGATTGAGCAGGCTTGCGCCTAGCTCGTTTTCCAGCCCCGCCACCTGCCGTGTCACTGAAGACGTCGACACTCCGAGTTTGCGTGCTGCCGAGGAGTAGCCTCCACAGCGCACCGTTTCAACAAACATCTTCAGTGCCAGCAACTTGTCCATAAGCGGGGTCCGGTCGAGAAGGAACGGCGATGATTGTGCATCACCGTTCGCCAATCGTCTTGTATCACCGTGCTTCTGGGCACCCGTCGCCTGTTCAGCCATTGCCCTTTCGACCCAGGAACAGCGCCAGCGCCAATGCCGGAAGAATCGCCATTGCGACGGCCGACAGGTTCCAGCCGAAATGCTCATAGAGTGGGCTGGCAACCAGTGATCCCAAAGCCCCGCCGACAAAAATGCTGGTCATGTACACCGCATTCAGGCGTGCGCGACTGTGCGGATCGATGGCATAGACTTCGCGCTGACCCAGCACCATGTTCAGTTGCACGGCAAAATCCAGTAGCACCGCACACACGACCAACCAGACATACCCACTACCAGGCAGCGCGGCGATCAGCAGCGAAACCGGTGCCAGCAGCAGCGCCACCAATGTTGCGCGACGGCCATGTCCGGCATCGGCCAGGCGTCCGGCAATTGGCGCCGCCACTGCCCCGACCGCCCCGACCAGAGCAAAAATCGCCACATGCACTTGCGTGAAGCCGTGATGACGCATCAACTCAATCGGCGCCAGCGTCCAGAACAGGCTAAAACTGGCGAACAGCAAGCCTTGATACAACGAGCGTTGACGCAGCACCGGATGACGCCGAGCCAGCGCGAACACCGAACCGATCAACGCGACATAAGTCGCTTTGTGGGTGGGTACGCGACGTGGCAAGGCAACGGCGGTAATAAGGGCGATGATCGCCATCAGTGTCGCCGCGCTGTAAAACACCCCACGCCAGCCACACACTTCAACCAACAGGCTCGACAGTGGTCGCGACAACAGAATCCCCAGCAGCAGGCCGCTCATGATGTTGCCGACCACACGGCCCCGCGTGGCCTCAGGCGCCAGGTGCGCCGCCAGTGGCACGAGGATTTGCACGGCGACCGAGGTGAGACCGATCAGCAAGGAAAACACCAAGAACATCGAGGGCGAATGGGTCAGCCCGGCGCACAACAACGTGACACTCGCCGCCAGTGTGAAGCCCACCACCAGACGCCGGTTTTCCATCAAGTCGGCCAGCGGCACCAGCAACAACAGGCCCAAGGCATAACCAAATTGCGTAAGCGAAACGATCAGACTGGCATTGGCGTTGGACAGGCCGATTTGCGGCGCGATCAATTCGACGATGGGCTGCGCGTAATAAAGGTTGGCCACGACCGCGCCACAGCAGAACGCCAGGAACGCGACCATCAGGCCGGAAAGTGAAGCTGGCTGCTCGGCCTTGGCGGCTGCGGCGGGATTGCCCGTGAGCATGATGACACCTCGTTGAGTTGGGGAAAGTTGAGCCAAGGCTACGGTCACGCTGACACTCTGAGAATCCGCCTTGCGGGCAACGCAGTGATGCGTCGTGCGCAACGGCGCGGGTGTTGCTCTTGGCGCAACATGCTGATGTGGCGCCCGGCGATTGCCCCGATTGAACACCCCAAAACGTTCGATGCCGCGCAGTTGCAGCGCGGTGCGCGAGTCGTCGAGGCCGGCGACTATGCGATCTGCCATACCCGCCCGTACGGTGAATACCTGGCCGGTTGGCTGCCGTTGGTGACGCCATTTGGTACCTTGTTCAGCACCAACATCACCCCGGATGCGCAGACAGGCATCGGTCAATGGCCATTGCCGGCATTCGAACGGGCGATGCGTGAGGGCATTGCCCGCGATGGTCACTTTCTGTATCCGGCGTTCCCTTACGTGCATTACCGGCGCATGAGCGATGCCGTCGCAAGCGAAACCGGCCGGCGCTGGCTGAATCTGCTGCTGAGCCGTTCGGCACAACCTTCATGAGTCTCTCCAGCGGGCATCCACGATTGACGAGGGGGCTGTTGCGTTGCACGCAAAACAGCGTAGCGCCCGACACGGATTATCACCCCCGGCGTGCCCGGTTAAGTTAGCTCCACTGCGTGCGGAACCTCGCGTCTGCCGCACTTATATCCAATGAATGAAGCTGGAGCCTCCCATGACCCGCCACTTGTTCCAACCCGTCGCACTGGGCCCCTATACGCTTGCGCATCGTGTAGCGATGGCACCGTTGACGCGTTCGCGCGCCGGCCAGCCGGGCGATGCCCCGACCGCCATGAATGCCGAGTATTACCGTCAACGCGCGAGCGCCGCGCTCATCATCACTGAAGCCACGCAGATCTCGCGGCAAGGTCAGGGTTATGCCTGGACACCGGGCATCTACACCCATGATCAAGTCCGGGCCTGGCGCGAAGTCAGCACGGCGGTGCATGACGCCAGCGGCTTGATCTTCATGCAACTGTGGCACGTCGGGCGGGTTTCGCACCCAAGCTTCCAACCCGACGCCGGTCTGCCGGTCGCGCCCAGCGCCTTACCAGTGCCCGGCAAAACTTTTATCGTCGATCAAAAGGGTAACGGTATCTGGAGCGACGTGCCTCTGCCGCGCGCCCTGGAAACCTCGGAAATCGCCGGCATCATCACCGACTATCGCCGGGCGGCGCGCAACGCGCTGGATGCCGGCATGGACGGCGTGGAAATCCATGCCGGAAATGGTTATCTGCTCGATCAATTCCTTAACAGCAACAGTAACCAGCGCGAAGACGATTACGGCGGCAGCGTTGAAAATCGCGCACGCTTTCTGCTGGAGGTGGTAGCGGCGGTCGCTGAAGAAGTAGGTGCTGAACGGGTCGGTGTGCGTCTGACGCCGATGGGACGATTCATGGGCATGGGCGATGACACACCCGAGACTACGTTCGGTCATCTCGTCGAGATGCTCAACCAATGGAATCTGGCCTACCTGCATCTGGTGGAGCCTGCGATGGTCGGGACGGTCAAGGACGAAAACTTCGACCCGCGCTGGGACGCGATCATCGCCCAGCTTCGCCAAGCCTGGAAAGGCGTTCTGATTCTGGCCGGCGGGTATGACGCCGAGTCCGCCGAGCGAGCACTGATCTCAGGTCGCGCCGACATCATCGCGTTCGGTAGACCTTTTCTGGCCAACCCTGACCTGCCGCGACGGATTCACGACGGCTTACCGCTCAACACCCCGGACCCGAGCAGCTTTTTTGGTGGTGATCAGCGCGGCTACATCGACTATCCGTTTTACGCCTGAGATGAAGACGCCGGCCGGTACGCGCGGCGACTCGAGCAGATTGGCGCCCTCCTCGCTTGCTTGCACTTGCAACGTAACGCCCTTCGCCTTGCTGTAGCTCTGTTCAGGCGTCCGAGTGGGAGGAATTTGCCCGTTCAGTCGACACGCCAATGCCTGCCATGGACTCTCGAGGCTTGAGAGACCATGCCGAAATTATCTTGCATGGCGTCGCGTTTGATGTGCGCACCTCCCAAACGGCTCAGCAACAGCTTGAGAACCCCCTGTTGCAGCGCAAGAATCGGCAGCGAAGCGCCACGCATTGACGCGCCTGATGGTCGGGTCAACTGTTTAGGTTCGTTTAGAGCACTGGTCAGTCTGAAGCCACAGCATTCAATTCGCCGCCCTTTCACGCGGCCACGCTCTCATTTCATGAGCAAGGCTGAGCTCTGCGCGAACTTCATCGATGAGTGCAGTTATTGCCTGGTTTCCTGTCAGACACGTGATGGAAATGCCTGTGACCATCAACTCTATCCGCCCCGATAGAGGGTCATAGATCTGCGCCTGAAGATAACCCTGCGGCTCAATCTGACATTTGCATGAAAGCGGCAAAAAAGCCGATTCGATGATGTGGCGCAGTTCAAGGTTTGACAGCATGTCGACCCCTTTGAGCAGGAGCCAGCCAAGGCACTCGCGCTTTACTGGATTGATTGTGGTGCCATCACCCATAACACCTGGCGCAGCAATGACATGATCAGCGTACGCCTTCGTGCTCGACACGTTATACCCTTTAGCAATCGAACCCTTTTATCTCGCTTCCATAGCACGCACTTGCCGAGGATGCCGCAATGCCGAAGAAACAGCCGGTCGTTCAAGAGGCCGCAACAGCCGCAGACATCGAGCGCGCCATCCAGGCGTTGAACAAAATGGCCGAACGCCTCTGGGGGGACAGTCGAGAAGCGGAGGCCAAAGCCCTTCTCGACGCGCTTGATGCGTTAAACAGGGCACTCGACAGAATCAGGATTGGAGAAAGTCGCAGGGTGGTCACACTCCATTGAACCGCTCACGCTATTGTCCAGCGACGCCAGTAGCCATGTCCTGAGGGCCACTATTTTCTCCGAATCAGCCGTTTCATGAGGCGCCACCAGATAGAACCCCAGATCATCTTTCAAGCGCAGAGCAAATGGCGACACCAGTCGCCCTGCTCGCAGATCATCGGCGACATAGGTCGAACGACCCATGCATACGCCTTGCCCGTCCACAGCGGCCTGCACCGCCATCATCGCCAGATCAAACGTCAACCTTGGCCCTTCTGCCAGTTGCGCTGGCTGACCGGCGGCACTGAGCCAGGTGTTCCAGTCTCCGGCGGTCATGCCACTGACTTGCAGCATCGTGTGGTTCGCAAGATCGGCGGGTGTGCTCAAGGCCTTCGCCCCGCGAGGCAATGCGGGACTGCATACCGGGAATATTTCATCAGACATCAAGAAGTCGGCGCGCAAACCCTTCCAGTCGCCCCGACCATAACGAATCGCTGCGTCAATGCCGCCCTTGCGAAAATCTACCAGATCGGTGGAGGCACTGACCCGCACATCAATATGGGGATACGCCTGCTGAAACGACGGCAGACGTGGCAATAACCACTTCGACGCCACCGATACCAAGGTACTGATGGTCAACACACTGTTGTTGCGCGATGCCAGTAATTGTTCGGTCGAATAGCGCAGCCCTTGGAATGCCGAGCGGATACCGGGCAAATAAGCCTGGCCATGCTCAGTGAGTGCCAAACCGTCTTTGAGGCGCAGAAACAAAGACACACCCAACGCCTCCTCGAGCCGGCGAATCTGATGACTGATGGCGGTTTGCGTGACGTTAAGCTCTTCGGCTGCCTTAGTGAAACTCATGTGTCTAGCGGCGGATTCGAAGGTTTTCAAGCCGTTGAGAGAGGGAAGCCTGGCAAACATATGAAGCTCAATGACCATGAGATTTTGTCATACGCTAACACTCGAAATGACCTTTGCGAAGCCTGAGACGAGGAGTGATCCTGACGCCTTCTTTCAGCCAGGAAGCGCCATGAAACTGTATTTCGCGCCCATGACCTGCTCTCTCTCCCCGCACATTGTGCTGCGGGAATTGGGCTTGCCGTTCGAACTGATTCGCGTCAATAACCAGAGCAAATGCACCGGCGACGGGCGCGACTTTCGCAAGATCAACCCCAAGGGGTACGTTGCAGCGCTGGAACTGGATAACGGCGAGGTACTAACGGAGGGGCCGGCAATTCTTCAATATCTGGCGGATCAGGCGCCGGACCACGCAATGGCTGCGGCCAACGGCACCTGGGAGCGCTCGCGGTTGCAGGAACATCTGAACTTCATCAGCGCCGAAATCCATGGTGGCAGCGCCCCGCTGTTCAGTGCTGAGTTCCCGGAAGCGATCAAAACCGTTTTCAAGCAAAAGCTCGTCAAACGTCTGGATTACCTGAGCCGCAGCCTTTCGGAACAGGACTATCTGATGGGCACGTTCACGGTTGCCGATGCCTATCTGTTCACCGTGCTCACATGGCTACCAACCTTCAATATCGACATAGAAAACTGGCCGGCCCTCGCCAGTTATAGTCGCCGTGTCGCTGCACGACCCAGTGTCCTGTCAGCCATCGCGGCAGAGGCGGCGACGCTGCCTGTGTGATCCGGATTGTCAGTTCGTTTTCTCTGAAGGGGCCATGTCCGGAGGGAATCTGTAAACTGCCGCGATATTCACTCGCTCAGACAAGGACCCCCATGGCCAACCAAAACATCACCTTCACTCCCGATCCGGACGCCGACTCCATTTCCTCCGACGTCGCGACGTTCGGTGGGATCATGGTCTCCACCCAAATTCCGACCCGCGCCGATGGCAGCCTGGAACTGGGTGGCATTACCGAGCAAAGCGAATGCACACTGCAAGCGCTGAAAGTTGCCCTGGAACGTGCCGGCAGTTCAATGGATCGGGTCATGCACCTGACCATCTACCTCACCGACATGGCTGATCGCGCTGCGTTCAACCAGGTTTACCAGCGCTTTTTCGCCAAGCCGTGGCCAGTGCGTGCCGCAGTCGGCGTCGCCTCGCTGGCGGTTGAGGGCATGCGCGTAGAAGTGACTGCCATGGCGGCCCAGGCTTGAGCTCCGCTCCTTTCAGGTCATCAGCCGCCGACTCATAGAAGCTTAAAATCCGAGCCAAGCCTCTGAAGGCTGGCTCGCGTCTTTTTCAGGATCGTTTCCGGGCTTCGAGTGGTCCTGTTGCGACAAGCGATAACTTTCCTTCCTTCACGCTGTATTTTTTTACTTGGCCGTCGACCTCAAGCTCAAAGTCGAAGTGGAAACTGGCGGTTATCGAACTGTTCGCGTCATTTCTCTGAAAGTTAATTTTTCCCGCCTTGGCATAGATGATATGCGGGGTGATCGTGATGAGCCCTTGAACACTACTACCCCGCCCCCCTATGTCGTGTTCTCCATCCGGCAACTCGTTATCAATAACGAACGACATTATTTCGAAAATATTGCTTTCTTCTTTTCGATGGTGCGCGATCAGACTAAAGGTCTCGGCGGAACCGAAGTACAAAGCTCTGCCTTCTTCGGTCGCCTGAAATATCGGCCCGTCAAGTTGCGGATGGACGGGAACAATCACTGCTTTGTAGTAGGTTTCTGGCGCGCGGGTCTTTCGGTTCAAATTATTTTTGTTGATGCCTAAATAACGAAAATAATCTTTATCGCTCATGACAACATGTCCTTTTCGTAATGAATGTTTGGCGAATGACTTCATTACTATTTCGAACTTCCTTCTGCACAACAACTGACAACTCTGACAGTTGCGCGAATCCGCGAAACGTGGCTAGCGCGATTTGCAGACCATCGGTACATAGGTGCCGACATGTCGTTTCACGGGTAGAATGCGCGCCTAACCGTGACAGCCTGACTAAAAAAACTATGTCCTTGCCAAAGCATCATCTGGAATTGCTCAGCCCTGCCCGCGATGTGGCCATCGCCCGTGAGGCGATCCTGCACGGCGCCGACGCCGTGTACATCGGCGGCCCGAGCTTCGGCGCGCGCCACAACGCCTGCAACGAAGTCAGCGAGATCGCCGAACTGGTGGAATTCGCCCGCAAATATCACGCGCGCATCTTCACCACCATCAACACGATCCTGCACGACAATGAACTGGAACCAGCACGCAAGCTGATCCATCAGCTATACGACGCCGGCGTCGATGCGCTGATCGTTCAGGATCTGGGCGTGATGGAGCTGGACATTCCGCCGATCGAACTGCACGCCTCGACCCAAACCGACATCCGCACGCTGGAACGGGCAAAGTTCCTCGATCAGGCCGGCTTCTCGCAACTGGTACTGGCCCGCGAGCTGAACCTGCAAGAAATCCGCGCAATCGCCGACGAAACCGACGCTGCGATCGAGTTCTTCATTCATGGTGCGCTGTGCGTGGCGTTCTCCGGCCAATGCAACATTTCCCACGCGCAGACAGGCCGCAGCGCCAACCGTGGCGACTGCTCCCAGGCCTGCCGCTTGCCGTACACCCTCAAAGATGAAAAGGGTGGCGTGATTGCCTACGAAAAACACCTGCTGTCGATGAAAGACAACAACCAGAGCGCCAACATCCGCGCCCTGGTCGAAGCCGGTGTGCGTTCGTTCAAGATCGAAGGTCGTTACAAAGACATGGGCTACGTGAAGAACATCACCGCCTATTACCGCCAGCGCCTCGACGACGTACTCGAAGATCGCCCGGACCTGGCCCGTGCCTCCAGCGGCCGCACCGCGCACTTTTTCCTGCCTGACCCGGAAAAAACCTTCCACCGTGGCAGCACCGACTACTTCGTCACCGATCGCAAGATCGACATCGGCGCTTTCGACTCGCCGACCTTCACCGGTCTGCCGGTGGGCATCGTCGAAAAAGTTGCCAAGCGTGACATGCAGGTCGTGACTCACGAGCCGCTGTCCAACGGTGATGGCTTGAACGTACTGGTGAAGCGCGAAGTAGTCGGTTTCCGCGCCAACATCGCCGAAGCCAAAGGCGAGTTCGAAGAAGACGGCGAGAAGCGCTACCGCTACCGCGTCGAGCCGAACGAAATGCCCGAAGGGCTGTTCAAGCTGCGCCCGAACCACCCGTTGAATCGCAACCTCGATCACAACTGGCAACAGGCGCTGCAGAAGACTTCTTCGGAGCGTCGCGTGGCCCTGAGCTGGCTCGCACGCCTGCGTGAAGAGCAGCTGGAAGTGACCGCCACCAGTGAAGAAGGCATCAGCGCCAGCGTCACGCTTAACGGCCCGTTCGGCGCTGCCAACAAGCCTGAGCAAGCGCTGGAGCAATTGCGCGATCTGCTCGGCCAGCTCGGCACCACGCAGTACCACGCCACCGACATCAAGCTGGATGCGCCACAAGCGTTCTTCATCCCGAACTCGCAGCTCAAGTCCCTGCGTCGTGAAGTGATCGAAGCGCTGACCGCCGCCCGTGTCGCCGCGCACCCGCGTGGCAGCCGCAAGGCCGAAACCAGCCCGCCGCCGGTGTACCCGGACTCGCACCTGACCTTCCTCGCCAACGTCTACAACCAGAAAGCGCGTGACTTCTACCACCGTCACGGCGTGAAGCTGATTGACGCCGCGTACGAGGCTCACGAAGAGCCAGGCGAAGTGCCGGTGATGATCACCAAGCACTGCCTGCGTTTCTCCTTCAACCTGTGCCCGAAACAGGCCAAAGGCGTGACCGGCGTGCGCACCAAAGTCGCGCCGATGCAGTTGATCCACGGCGATGAAGTGTTGACGCTGAAGTTCGATTGCAAACCGTGCGAGATGCACATCATCGGCAAGATGAAGGGCCACATCCTCAACCTGCCACAACCGGGCAGTGTGGTCGGCCACATCAGCCCCGAAGACCTGATGAAAACCATCCCGCGCGCACCGCACTGAGTGGCTGAGTGCGCGGTGCTTCGGCGCCGCGCACGCCTGCCCCGCTCTACCGGGACAAATCGCAGGCATAAAAAAACGCCAACTTCTTGCGAAGTTGGCGTTATTTCGAATATGGCAGGGGCGGCTGGATTCGAACCAACGCATGGCAGGATCAAAACCTGCTGCCTTACCGCTTGGCGACGCCCCTACAGCTCTTGTCAGCGGCTCCGTGAGGATCACTGCGAGAACGGGGCGCAATTTACCAACATTCCTTTCGTTTGTGAAGTACGAAATGAATTATTTTTTGTTTTAAAACAGCGACTTATTATTTTGGCCACAATCGTGGCCCTGTCACGTCCATTTGGCGGTCAATTATCAGACTGTGGACGCACCACCAAGCGCTATTTGACCAGCCGCTTTTCCTTCGACGGGCGATAACCGAAATACGCGCTGTAGCACTTGCTGAAATGGCTCGGCGAGACGAAGCCACAGGCCACCAGCACTTCTACCTGCGACAGTTCAGTGTGTTGCAGCAAGCGCCGCGCTTCGGTGATGCGCAGCTCCAGGTAATAGCGCTGCGGTGTGGTGCCGAGTTGTTCTTTGAACAGACGCTCTAACTGACGACGGGATCGACCGGCGTAAACCGCCAGTTGCTCCAGCTCCAGCGGCTCTTCGAGGTTGGCATCCATCAGCTTCACCACTTCGCGCAACGGCGCGCTGACGCAGATATTCTCGTCCGGTTTGATCCGCCGATAACGCGACTCCTCGAACGCCAGAATATCCTCGATGCCCTCGACCAACGCCTTACCGTGCAAACCCTTGATCCAGTCCAGCGCCATATGAAAAGCCCCGGACGGGCTCGACGCTGTGAGCCGGTCGCGATCGATCACGTAGGGCTCGCTGCTGACTTGGGTGGACTTGGCAATTTCGGTGAGTGCCGGACGATGCTCCGGGTGGATCGCGCAGCGGTAACCGTCGAGCAATCCGGCGCGGCCAAGAAACCACGCGCCATTCCACAACCCGGCCAGACTGATACCCCGCTCCGCTGCTGCACGCAACAGACTGATCAACTCATCGACCGCCTTCAGCTCGGTGCGATAACCACCGCACACCACCAGCAGATCAAGCTCTTGAAGAGCCGCCAGATCAATCCGCGCATCCGGGCGAATGACCAGGCCCAAGTCACTGATCACCTCACCTTCACCCAAGCCAAACGTACGAGAAGCAAACAGCTCCGCCCGCAACAGATTGGCGGTGATGATCGTGTCCAACGCCTGAGTGAAGGCCGGCAGCGAAAAGTGTTCGAGCAGCAGAAAACCGGTGCGCGTGATGCGAGTTTCAGCAGATTGCTCATTAAGATAGCGGAGGTTTTTCCCTTTCATTCCCCCGCTGAATTGGCGTCGTTCGATCAAGGTCGGGTCCATCGGTGATGTTGTTATCCGCCGATAGTTGGCCTGATCCGCGCCAGAGTCAATCACCCCTGCGGCGATACAACGAACTGCCAGCACTGGCCTTTGGATCGTCGAATGCGTATAACCTCGCCGTTTCGTCTAACCTGACTTTGCGCCCAGTTGCAGGCGCACCGACATTGACGCTTACGAAACGGAGATTCCCATGCTCAAGCGAACCCTGGCATTGACGGCCGGTCTGGCCCTGTCCTTTTCCGCTCTGGTGGCGCACGCCGCCGATGTGCTGAAGGTCAGCGCCATTCCCGATGAAGCCCCGACCGAGCTGCTGCGCAAATTCGAGCCACTGGGCGCTTATCTGGAACAACAACTGGGCATGAAGGTGCAGTTCGTGCCGGTGGCCGATTACCCGGCGGTAGTAGAAGCACTCGCCACCGACCGTCTCGACATGGCCTGGCTGGGCGGCTTCACCTTTGTTCAGGCGCGCTTGAAGACCGACGCCACCACTCCGGTGATTCCATTGGTGCAGCGCGAACAGGATGCGCAGTTCACCAGCAAATTCATCACGGCTGACCCGAACGTCAAGAGCCTGGCCGACCTGAAAGGCAAGACCTTCGCCTTCGGTTCCGTGTCGTCCACTTCCGGCAGCCTGATGCCGCGTTACTTCATGCTGAAAAATGACGGCATCAAGCCGGAAGCGTATTTCAGCCGCGTCGCCTACTCCGGCGCCCACGACGCCACCGTTGCCTGGGTGCAGGCCGGCAAGGTCGACGCGGGTGTGTTGAACGCCAGTGTCTGGCAGAAACTGGTGGATGCCGGCAAGGTCGACACCACAAAAGTGAAAGTCTTCGCCACCACCCCGCCCTACTTCGATTACAACTGGACCGTGCGCGGCACGCTCGACCCGGCACTGGCGGCGAAGATCAAAAAAGCTTTCCTTGATCTGGACCCGGCCAACCCTGAGCAGAAGAAGATTCTTGATCTGCAGGCGGCCAGCCGCTTCATCGATACCAAGCCTGAGAACTACAAGGGCATCGAGGAAGCCGCCCGCGCTGCCGATCTGCTGAAATGACCTTACGCCTCACCCAAGGTAGCCTGCGTCACGCCAATGGAGTTGACGCGCTTCGCAGCATCGACTTGCAGATTGGCGTCGGCGAACAGGTCGCCATCATCGGCCCGTCCGGCGCTGGGAAATCGAGTTTGCTCAACCTGCTGGCCACCGCTCTGCGGCCCAGCAGCGGTGAGATCCAAGTGCTAGGCGAGCGCGCCTGGCATTTGTCTGCGCACCAAAGGCAGCGCCTGCGCGCGCGTATCGGTCTGGTGCACCAGGCACCGCCCCTGCCGCCGCGTCAACGGGTGGTCACGGCGGTGCTGGCCGGCAAACTCGGGCAGTGGAGTCTGGGCAAAAGTTTGTTGAATCTACTCCATCCGCTGGACGTGCCCGGCGCCCGCGCGGCGTTGGCGCGTCTGGATCTGGGCGACAAGCTGTTCACCCATTGCCAGCAATTGTCGGGGGGCCAATTGCAGCGCGTCGGCATCGCTCGGGTGCTGTATCAGGCGCCGGAGATTTTGTTGGCCGACGAGCCGGTTTCGGCGATGGACCCGGTCATGGCCGGGCACACGCTGTCGATCCTGTCTCGGCATGCCCGCGAGCACAACGTTACGCTGGTGGCGAGCCTGCACGCGGTGGATCTGGCGCTCTCGCACTTTCCACGCGTCATCGGTTTGCGAGAAGGGCAGATTCTGTTCGACAGTCCTTGCGATCAAGTCAGCCCCGAGATGCTCGAAGCACTGTACGCCAACGAAAAAATGCAATCGCCAACGGCTGCGGTGGCGCCTTTGACTGTGCAGATTCCACGATGCTGAGCGCTGATTCACGGGATCCCGCGGCATGGCCACGGCTGCTGTTGACCGTGTTGGCGATTGCCTTGTTGTGGCCGGGGATCCAGCTCAGTGAACTGAATCTGGGCGTGCTGCTACCCGACAGCCAGAATGAAATGGGCCGGTTTGTCGCGCAATTCTGGCCACCGGCGCACGACGAAGCGTTTGTGCAGATACTGCTCAAAGCCACCTTGCAAACTCTGGCCATCGCCACAGCCGGCATGGCGCTGGCGCTGGTATTGGCGATACCGGCCAGCCTGATCGCCAGTCGCGCCCTATCGCTGTCCGCGGCCTCGAGGGGCGGTGTTCCAAGTCGGCTGGGGCGTTTGCTGCGCTGGCCGATTCGCGGCTTGCTGATCTTTTTGCGCAGCGTGCCAGAAATCGTCTGGGCGCTGCTGTTCGTGCGCGCCGTCGGGTTAGGACCGGCGGCGGGTGTGCTGGCAATCGCCATCACCTACAGCGGCATGCTCGGCAAGGTTTACGCGGAGATTTTCGAGTCCACCAGTCAGCGGCCGGCACACGCGTTGTTGCAGGCTGGCAGTGGCCGACTGGCTGCTTTTGCCTACGGTATTCTGCCCAATGTGGCGGCGGAATTATTGTCGTACACGGTGTATCGATGGGAGTGCGCGATCCGCGCTTCGGTGGTGATGGGCTTTGTCGGTGCCGGAGGGCTCGGCCAGCAAATCGACCTGTCGATCCGCATGTTCGCTGGCGGTGAGGTCGCCAGTATTCTGCTGACCTTCCTGCTGCTGGTGCTCGCGGCCGATCAACTTAGCCGCTTGCTGCGCTGGAGACTGGCATGAATCGCCTGATCAATCTGTTGCTGATCGCGGGTATCGGTGTGGCCGTCATCGCTTCTTTCACTTACCTGAGCCTCGACATCAGCGAACTGGGCAGCGCCACCAGCCTGAAACAAATGGCGGCGTATGTGCAGCGCTTTTTCAGCCCGGATCTGAGTGCGAATTACCTGAAAGCCATTTTCAAAGGCTCGATGGAAACGTTGGCCATGTCAGCTATTGGAACCCTGCTCGCGGCGTTGTTCGGCATCCTCCTCGCCCTGCCCGCTGCCGGGCGTTTCGGCTGGCCGCTGCAAAGTGTTTCGCGCCTGTTGCTCAACGGCCTGCGGGCGATCCCCGAGCTGGTCTGGGCCGCGCTGATGGTGCTCGCCGCCGGCCTGGGCCCAAACGCTGGCACCCTCGCCCTTGCCCTGCACACCACTGGCGTGCTCGGCCGATTGTTCGCCGAAGCCCTGGAAAACACCCCGCCGCAACCCGCCGAAGCGATCCGTTTGCAGGGCGGCAACCCAATCCTCGCCTTCTGCTACGGCACCTTGCCCAACCTCGCGCCGCAACTGCTCGCCTACTGCCTGTATCGCTGGGAGAACAACATCCGCATGGCCAGCGTGCTGGGTTTTGTCGGCGCTGGCGGGCTCGGGCAGATGCTGTATGTAAGCCTGAGCCTGTTTCAGGAAGCGCAGGCCAGTACGGTGATTCTGGCGATGCTGGTGCTGGTGTTTGCGGTGGACTGGTTGAGTGCGTGGAGCCGCCAGCGCTGGGTTAAAGCGTAGGCGGCCCGGCCGGTTCAATTCAGCGAAAGGTTGTGTTGGGTGGCCGCGTCGACGTTGATATGACTGAAACGCCCATGGTGATCGAACAGCAAGAAATCGGGCCCGAAACAGCGTAATTGCGCACCGTGCAAAGGCCATTGCAACGTGGCGCAGAGTTGGTCGCTGCCGCGATGAATGAAATGCCACCGCATCTGGTGATCGTTGATCAGGTAACGAGTCAGCATCCATTGGCCATGCAGATGCAGATACACATCCAGCCCATCGCTTTCTTGCGCATCCAGCCCCGGTAACCGGTAGCCTTTGCGCCCGCCGATCCACTCAACCACCAGAACAGGATCTTCATTGTCAGCCAGTTTGAGTGTTGCGCCGAGTACCCGACCATCGGTGTCGAGCAACCGGAAACTGCCCACTGGCAAGGCCGGCATCAAATCCCGACTGATCAGCCGACGCTCGGGCAAGCGGTAGTGCCACAGATACAAGCCCTGGTCCGGGTGAGTCAGCCACAGCAGTTCGTTTTGCGCATCATCTTTCATGCCGCAGACCTGACCCGGCAAATCGCTGACATGCCACAGGGTTTCGAATCCATGATCGACATCGACTACCCGTACCTGCCGATCCCGTCCGACGGTCCAGGTCAAACCGTCGAATGACCGGGCGAACACGTCAAACCGCTGCACGCCCAGATCTGTCGCACTGCGCGTGACCAGATCGAGCTTGCTGATACGCCAGACATCATCGCGTCGGGCCAGCACCAGTACGACCTGCCGGTCATGGGCCAGCACTATGTCGTGTGCCGGCACCGGGAAATGGCACAGGCTCTGACCTTGCGCATCGATTACCATCGCCCCCGCCTCGCCCAACGCGAGCAAATAACGCCCCTGCTCCAGCGGCACCGCATCGAGAATCTTGCGGTTGCCCATGAACGGGGCTGTCCATTCAAGTGGCTCACCCACTTGCGACAACGAGACCCTCGCGGCGAGGGTCGGTAACGCCCCCGGCAGGTCGGCCTGCAACAGTTTGTCCTTGCTCATGCTGACCAGTGCCTGCAATTGCAGATGCGTCAAGCGACAATGGCCGTCGATCTGGTCGGCCAGCACCGCGTGCACGATGGCACCGGCCAGCCAGGCCAGCGCACTCACGTGCGTCTTGTGCTGCAACAAAATCTCGGCCAATGCCGCGCGCTCGGCGTGACGCGCCGGATCATCGCGCAGTTGCTCGACCCACTCGGCGTAAGCCTGCAAGGTATCGGGCAACAGCACCGCCCGTTTCACCAATGCGCCCAACGCTAGCTTCCCCCCCGCCGCTTCAGCATCCAGCAGCCACTGGGCAGCACGTTGGCGCTCTGCGGTCAGCGGCCAGATCACCTCGACGGCTTGCAGCCAGAGGCCCTTGCGGGTCAGCGATTCGGCCCATTCCAGACGCAAACGGTCGGCGCTGTCCGGCCACTTGCCTTGCAGCAATGTCACGGCGGCTGCAAACGCGTCGTCACGCCGGGCGACCAGCAAGGCGCGCTGCCAGTTATCGGCCAGACATAGCAGGCGCACGATCATCGCAGACGGCATATCCCAGGCCAGCGCGAGGTCGGCGGCTTGTTGCAGCCGTCCGTGCTTCTCCAGATAGTCGAGCGACTCCTGACGCACCTTGAGCAGCTCGGCGAGCACGAACACCGCTTCCTCAATGCGGCCCTCGCGATCCAGACGCTCAAAGGTCTGCCGGTAGATCTGCCGCAGATGCGCTTCCATGTCGTGTTCGAACCTGATCGAGCGCGTGGGTCCACGGCCGTGGTCGATCATCAGATCCTCACGGCGCTGCGGCGTACCGAACGATTGCTCGCCGCTGCTCTGCTCGCTGCCCAATGGAATAGCGTGACGCAGCGCCTCTTCGAAATCGCCGTCCTCGAACATATCGAGCATGCGCCGCATGTAGGCGGCCTGACGTTTGCCATACAGAGCCGACAGACGCGAATTTTCAGTCAGGCGCGTCACCCAGCGCCGCCAGCGCGACGGCTTGGCTTTGACCGGTGTGGCGCGGGCGTCGATGCCGGGCTCGGCGACACGGGGAGCCGAAGGCAGCACTGGCGCCGGTCGGCGCAACAGGTGGCGCAGCCCGGCCAATATCAGAGTCAGGGCAATCCCGCCGATCAACGTCCCGACCACGATGGCGCTGATTTGCACCGAGACCGGCGACGCTGTTTTCGCCGGCAAGCCTTGCAGTCCGGGATTTTGTCCCTGCGACCCCATCCATAAAACCGCTATCAGAATCGCCAGGGTCACAACGAGCTTCAGCCACGGCAAAGGCGTGTCAGCCGATTGCGTCCACCCCGTTTCTTTCGCCGTGACGGCTTGATAGGCCGGCTCCTTCGCCGCGATTTGCTGACGTTCCAGCAACGCTTTCATGACCTGTGCCTGCTCGGGGCTGACCGGACGCAACGCGTCGCCAAGAATTTCCCGAACGTCGGTGACCACGGTCACGGGCTCAAGCACTGGCTCCGGCAGCACGTTGCGACAGTCATAGGTGTCGAGCAAGGTGAGGCCACTAATGTCAAGCCAGTCACCCGGTGCCAGGGCCACGGCATCGCGCAAATGCAGGGCACTGACGTGACTGCCGCGCACCAGCCAAAGGTCGGCAGCCGGCAGGTTGCGCATTTCCTGCGGATCGAGCAGCGCCGAACACAGTGCGGTGCCTTGACGAGTCAGCGGCCAACCGGTCAACGCCTCGCATTGCACGGCGATGGGCTGGCGAAAGCGCAACAGATCACCGTCGGCGAAACGGTAGGCCCGGGCCTCGGTTTGCCAGTGTTCGAGGAGCAGTCGGGCGCGTTCGCTTTCGTCGAAACGATCGGCGGAAAACCACAGGCCCTCGATGTGTTGGTGCCCGGTCAAGAGCGGACGGCGGATCAATGCCGCGTCATGTCCAGTCATCGGTGCCTTCCTTCTTGTACGGCTGATCGTTGCAGAACGTTTGCAGGCGCATCAGGCGCTGCGGCACCGAATACACCAGCAACTCGCGGGTGCTGGTCAGCACGGCGAGCACGCCACTCATGGGGCAAAAACTTGATTTGGCGATGGTATCGGTAGTGGTGAATAACACGCGTTGCTCGCCTTCGTAATGAATGGCTACGGCCTGCCGACCGAGCAACAGCAGGGAATAGGGCTCATTGTCCTGTTTCAGCAGGCCTATACCTTTCCAGCCGTGGGCGAGGTCAATTCTTTGCGTTTCGAAAGCAGAGCCGTCGGCCGACACCACGCGCCAGCTCTCACACTCGTCGTTTTTCAATGTCAGCAACGCACAGCTATCGAGATACCTGCGCCGCCCGCCGACAAACAGCACCTGACTGATGTGCTCGGCCAAACCCACGTCAACTGCAGCCGAGACCTCGCCGTCAGGGTCAACCGTGTGTGCGTGCAAGCGATTACCTTCGCGGCGCACAAAAGTCGCCGTGCTGCCGAACGTCTTGGCCAGACCCAAGACATTATTCGTCAGGTGATGAGTATGCCGGGGCAAGGGCTTGGCCGGTGAGCGCCCGGTCTCCAGCACCCAGAACGCCAGATGCCCCTGGGTATCGAGCAAGAACAATCGGCCGCTCGAGTGATTGCGCAATCCGGCCACCGGCAGGAATGTGGCAGTGCCGGGCGGCAGTTTCAGTTCTTCGGGGCATGGCTTGTCGACCGATTTAAGGCCCGGCATGTTCCAGAACGACAATTTCCATGCGTCACTCAGAACGGCACCCAAAGCTCTGCCAAAGAACGTCGGAGCCAACGGTGTTTTTCCGACAGCCCACAGATTGCGGCGTATCTCGATCGGCTTCTTCTGGTTCTGTGCCGGCAACTTGATCACCACCATGCCCGGTTCATCGAGCATCTTCATGGCGACATGGGTACCCGCGCTGGAAATCACTGGCGGCAAGGTCAGCGACACACGCGGAACGCACCCCTTGGCGGCAGGCGCAGTCGCGACCACTTCGCCTTCGAACTGGCCTTTGAGCAACTGCAAGGCCAGGCGCTCATCGGGAACCGGCAAAGTCACGCGCCGGGAGCCCGCCGCTTGCAGCGCCACCGACAGACTGCGTCCGTCGAGGCTGCGCGATACCTGGACGCGATGGGTGCAGGACAAGCCCTCGGTCGCGGACAAGCGCTGGCCCACCAGCCAGCACTCGCCGACGGGCTCCGGTTGCGCATTCAATCCGTCACGCCAGGCCTGCCAGTGCCCGGTGTCAACGGTTTTGAAGGTACGGGCGCTGAGCAAGCATTTGAGCTGTGCTGCACTGTCGAGCGCATGCAGTTCCGGTGCCTGCTGCAAAATGCCCCAGCGCAGCTCGGCGCCAGCGTCTTTGGCACGACGTGCAAGCAGGATCAGCAAGGCCATGTGAACCAGACGCGCGGCGCCCAGTTGCAGCGGCCCGGCATCGAACAGCACAACCATCAAGCGGCTGGCCTGATGCGAGCGATATTGCGGCGCGAGAAACAGATGCTCACCCACCACGGCCCGGCGCAGAAACTCGTCGGGCACTTCATCGGCCAGCAACCATTCACTCGACAACAACCGCTCATAAGGGCCACGACGTTGCAGATCGGCCAAGCCGTCGGGCTCGGGCACCCCGCCCTGCTGTTGGCCGCGCAGCGGACCCAGCACCGGATCCAGACGCCCGAACAGGTCAGCAAACAGGGGTAGTTGTTCTGGGGCAAACCATTGCAGCCAGTCGCGCCAGGGGTGCAGCGATTCCGGTAATTGCATCAGCGGCCCGCCCAATAAGCATCAATGCGCTGCAAATGCTGCGCAGTCACTGGCAACAAACGATCCAGCGGCACCACGGCGGCTGGCTCGCGCCAGAGCAGCAGCGGCGCCCGCGCGAATCTATTGGACAGCGCAAGCCCCAGCAGGTCTGTCGGCCGGTCGGGCTCCCAACTGGTTGGCAGCCACAGCCCCGGTGCACGGTCGTCCATCGCCGCATATGCCACGCCGTCGACCCACGGCAGATCCGTTGCGACACCGGTCACCACCAACACGTCACGATTGGCCGTGGCTTGCAGGCGCCCGGCCTGTTCCTCGGGGATCGACAGCAACCGTGCGTGCAAGCGCCGCGCGACGTCGCCCCACGCCACGGCGGCCTGGGGTCTGACCGGCGTGCACCGTGACTGCCAGGCCCAACTCATCGGTTTGATCGTCATGCCGCAGACGTCAGCAGACGCGCCACCTGACCGCGCACATCCTGCAACGACGACGGAATGGTCTGTTCGTTGAAATTGGCGTCGATTTCGCGCAGCAGGCCTTCGAGCAAGGCACTCGCCGGTGGCTCGTTGCGCGCCAGATAATCCTCGCCGGTTTCCAGCAAGCGACTGAGCCGCGACATCGGCTGCAAGGTGGCTTCTTCCACAGCGCTAAACAAATGACTGTTATTGGACTGGGCGAAGATCTCGCGCAGTACTTCGCGACCATGCTGCTGGGTTTCCTTGGTCGGCAGCACATACAGCAACGGCCACAGATCCGCTTCGCTGGCCTCAAGTCGCCCACCGAGCAATGCCGCGGCGGCGATCAGGCGCTGGGATTTGACGATGCGTCGATCCGACAACTGAATACCGGCCTCGCGCAGTCGGCGAATGGCCTGGGCCAGTGCCGGACGAACAGCCGTCATGACGACGTTTTTCAAAGCCTGGCCGAGCGTGTCCAGTTGGCTCAGGCCCAGCAGTTGCTGAACCGGCCGCTGCTCGGATTGCCAACCGCCGGCGAGCATCGCTTCAAGCTGATTGTCCGGCACCGACTCGACAAACAGGTGCAGCAGGAATCGGTCACCAAAGGCTGCCAGCGCTTCATCATCCGGCAGACCATTGGAGGCGCCGACACACACTCGCAACGGGCACTGAATCTGCGTGTGACCTCGACGAAAACGGCGTTCGTTGAGCACGCCAAGCAAGGTATTGAGGATCGCCGTCGAGCCGAGGAAAACCTCGTCGAGAAAGACGATATCGGCTTCCGGGAGCATACCGCTGACATCCGTTTCTACCGTGCCTTCACGGAGCTTTTTCAGGTCGACCGCGCCAAACAGCTCCGACGGCTCGGTGAAGCGCCCCAGCAGGTATTCGAAATAACGCCCACCCATCGATTGCGCCACCCGCCACCCGCCGCACCACCGCGCTTTTCGCGGTGCCCGGTGGGCCGATGACCAGAATATGCTCCTGCGCCACAGCGGCCAGAACAATCAGCTCCGCCAACTGTTCACGCCCTACAAGGCCTTCGGTGGCGACCCGAACGGCCTGACGGATTTGCGCGGCAGCGCTCTGCAATGAAGCATTCATGGGCGTCGTCCCTGAAAAATGGATTCTTGAATCGATGGCGATCGGCAGCTATCGGCCGCCAACAAGCGATCTTTAATCGAATCCACAGACCAGAGTGCGACAAGCAGTCCACCCCACAGCGGCGACATCACCAAGGAGGAGCGCAAGGCCGTCTTCGCGTCCTCCCTCGACACGGTGTTCGAGTGCTACGACTTTTACCTCTACGGCGCCGGCGTTCAAGAAGATGAAGGCCGAAGGCAAGGCGCCGAAACCGCCGCTGCCCGAATCGTTCACGCGCTGGAGCAACCCAAAGTGTGATCAAGGCGTTGCTCGGCGGTACAGCACGATTGCGGCGTGGCTGGTCGAACTGTTCCCGACCCGCATCCGCTACACCTCGATGTCGCTGCCCTATCACATCGGCAACGCTTGGTTCAGCGGCTGCCTGCCAACGGTGGCGTTCGCCATGGTCGCGGCCACGGGCGATATCTATTGCGGGTTGTGGTATCCGAGCGTGATTGCGGTCAGGACCGCAATACTTGGCACATTCTTTCTGCCGCAACCCAAGGATCGCGACAGACTTAAAGACTGAGCCTGGCGCTCCGCCCTCCTGAACGGAGGGTGGGGCACAGGCCTCAGCGCAGCAACCAGCGTGACAACAGCCGAGCACTTAACGGCAACATCCAGTAAACCATGTTGAAAGAGATCAACCCGGCCACCGCGACTTTGAACAGCCACCCTGGCCAATGTAAATCCGCCAGTTCCAGCAACGTCGCCAAGCCCCAGGGCATGCTCACCGTTAGCGGCAATACCACCAGCCATGACAACACCCATTGTTTCCAGCGAGCGCCCGAATGGCTGCTCATGGTCGCTGGCGCCTGAGTACCGCCCGCTGATAAACCCGATCGCGCGCCAGCGTCATCGGATCACTACTGAGGTTGATACCGTCTGGCAAACGCGCCGGACTGAACGCCAGACGTTGCTGAGCGAGTTGCTGTGTCTCGGCTGGTTCCAGTGCAGCAAGACTGAAAATCCCCAGTTCAACTTCCTTATTCTGACGCGACCACGGGATTGAGCCATCTTCGACTGCGTCTCTCGACGCTGCCAGTTGCAGCACCAATCGCATCTTCAACGAGCCCTCGCTCAGTCGCGCGCTGATTTCCTCCTGCAAGTAATCAGCGGACATCGTGGCCGCCTGGGTGTCATTCAGCAATGGCTGCTTGAGTAGGGGTTCGATGCGGTAACGGCCAATTAGCTCATCGCCCTGACGATTGCTGAACACCAGTGCGTTGACACCGAAGTATTCGAGCCCCACATAGCTGCGCGGTGGCAGTTTGGGCGTTTCCAGAAAATGCTGCGCCCGTGGATGGTTCGCCAAAAAGGTTTGAAGTGGCTGGGGATCCGGCGGTGTTGCGACATTGGCGGCAATGCCTTGCAGAAATCTCAGGAAGTCTTCTGGCGTGGCGACCGGGAAGCCGTCGAACGAGTGCGTCACGATATCGGTGGCCTCGCCGCTCGGTAGGGTAAAACGCACTGCCAACCCTCTCGGGCTGGCCATCGGATCCCCGTCAGCGGTAGCCGGTACACCACTGAAGTTGGAGAACCTAAGCACCACTGGCACCGTTTGCCCTTGCAGGTGGGCAGCTCGACTGATTGAGCCGGCGACGCGCGAAGCCTTGAATGTGCCATTGAGCAATAGGCCTTTGGCATGGGTGGCCCTGAATCCGGGGTGACGGCCGAACGTAGCATTGAGCGCATCGAGCAAAGCGTCGTACAACCGCTCTTGGGGCATAGCGTTATCCCTTGTTTCATTGGCGAACAGGGCCGAGGACGTTGTCAGCGTCCCGGCCAACACTGCCCCAACCAGTAAGTGTTGCAATCGTATGGCGCTCATCCCTGACGCAGACCGGGATTGAGTGCGATGTGTTTGTACTCAATGAAATCATCCATGGCCGCCACACCATTGAGACGACCCTGCCCCGACTGTTTGAAACCGCCCTCCTCGAACTCATCGAACACCATGGCCCAATCGTTGACCCAGACAGTGCCGACCTCCAATTCGCGTGCTACTCGCAGCGAGCGATCGACATCGCGGGTCCAAACGCTGGCGGCCAGGCCGAACTCGCTGTTGTTGGCCATTTCGACCGCCTCGACCTCACTGTCAAAAACCTGCAAGGTCAGCACCGGTCCAAACGTTTCACGCTGGACGATGGCCATTTCGGGATCGCTGACACGCAACAGCGTCGGTCGATAAAATGCACCCTTGGCGAGCGGCCCATCGGTGATCGGGCCGCCGCGCACGATCACTTGCGCACCGGCGTCAATCGCCTCCTCGACCACTTGGTTGACGCGTTGCACGTTAGGCTTGTCGATCAACGGCCCCATTTCGCTGGTCGGATCCGCCGCAGGCCCCACACGCACCGCCTTAAGGCGTGCAGCCAGACGTTCAATCAGCTCGGCGGCGATATCACGCTGGACCAATAACCGCGAACCCGTCATACAGAACTGCCCGGCGAACACCGTCAGGGCTTTGAGCAACACCGGTACGGCCACATCGAGATCGGCATCGTTAAACACCAACATCGGCGTCTTGCCACCCAACTCCAGACCGAAGCGTTTGAGGTGTTGCGCACCCGCTGCCGAGATCGCACGGCCCGTGCTGGTACTGCCGGTAAAACTGATCACCGGTACCTTGGGTGATTCAACCAGATGGATCGAACCCGCCGCGCCCAGTTCGCTGAACAAATTGATGACACCGCGAGGCAATGACCGCGCCTCACTCATGATCCGCGCGAGCAGCGCGTTGGTTTGAGCGGTCTGCCCCGGCATCTTGATTACCGTGGTGCAACCTGCGGCCAGCGCCGGGGCCAACGATCGAATCATCAATACCACCGGCGAATTCCACGGCACGATGATGCCCGCGACACCCACGGCCTGACGCAGCACCAGGGAAATCCTGCCGGGCTTCGGCTCCGCTGAACGTCCGTACTCAGCACGCACCATTGCAGCGTAATAGCGCAATTTAGACGGCACCATGCGCACTTCGAATTCGGCTTCTGGACGAATCTTGCCGTTTTCCAGCGTCAACGTGTCTATCAGCTCTTCGGCATTGCGTTCAAAACCATCCGCCAGCTCCAACAGTACCGTGGCGCGCAGAGTGCGATCATCTTTCCAAGATGTTTGTGCAAACGAACGCAACGCTGCCTCAATGCCCTGCTGTGCCTCATAGGCACCGCCCTCGGCATATCGCCCGATACGCTCATAGGTCGCGGGGTTAATGGAATCTTTGTAAACGCCTGAATCGAGCCACAGGCCATCAATCCAGTTCAAAACAGGTGTGTTGTTCATGGAAGTCGAGTCCTGAAAATTAGGCGTAAAGCGCGGCGATTTTTTCCGCAACGGCGATCACGGTGATGTTGGTCGCAACTGATGGAACATCGGGAAAGATCGATGCGTCGACCACGCGAAGCCCTTGCAAGCCAATGACCTGCGCCTGCAAATCGACCACCGCATGTGTATCACCGGGCCTGCCCATCGGCGCGGTTGAGGTCGGGTGGTGATAGGTGTCCAGGCTCGCCCGGGCACTCGCCAACAGCGCTTCGTCCGACTCAGTGCTCGGCCCCGGATTAAGCTCCGAGTGAATAAACGCGTTCAACGGTGCAGTGGCGCCAATCTTGCGGGCCAAGCGAATACCCTCAAGCAGGCGTTGGCGATCCTCAGGGTCGGCGAGAAAATTCAGGTCGATGCTAGGCGCCACGAGCGGATCACGGCTCGCCAGCGTTACGCTGCCTCGCGATTGCGGGCGGGTCAGTGCGACGGCGAGCACAAAGCCCACATGGGTCGGACTCTGATCGTGAGGAAATAGGTGCGTGGCGGTGATGTGCAGATCGAGTTCATCCTTTTCGGCTCGGCGGCTGCTGGTCCAGAGCTTGGCGCCGATGACCGGTGATTGTCGACCGATCAAATCCGCACGGGCTGCATAGGCGTTGTAATAGAAAGGGTGATCTATCAAACGCTGACCCACCGGAAGATCCGCTACCAGCGGAATCTGCAACGCGGCCAGATCGGCGGCAGGACCAACACCGGAGCGCAGCAGAATCGCCGCACTGCCATAACTACCCGCGCAAAGGATCACTTCACTGGCCAACAGTTGCGCGCCATCGCTCATTTGTACACCTATGGCACGTCGGCCCTCAAACAGTACTTTATCGACCAGACTGTCCGCCTGGATCTGCAGGTTACTGCGGGCTCGCACCTGTTCAGTGAGGTAGGCCATGCCGGTATTGATACGCACGCCGTCGACGATATTCATCGGGTACGGGCCGACGCCGTTCGCATCCGCGCCGTCAAAGTCATCGATGATCTTGTAGCCATAGGCGAACGTCGCCTGAATGAACGCTCGCTGCATTGGCGTGACGTCCAGATTGCTCAGTTGTTTAACCGGCAGCGGCCCCTCATGACCATGCAAAGCGCTGCCTCCACGACTGTGGCTCTCGAGTTTTTTGAATGCGGGCAACATGTCGTCATAACTCCACCCAGGTAGATCCCAGCGCGCGAAATCACTGGGGCGAGCACGAATCGCTACCGCGCCATTGATGGCAGAGCAGCCCCCCAAGACCTTGCCACGCAAAGCGCCGATGGGATGATCGATGTAACCGGGCTGGGTTTTGTAGCCCCATTCGAGCTCCGAACTGCTACTGGCCCCAACAATGTCGCTGCTGGTAACAACGTCGGGATAGTCGTTCGGCACAAAGCTTTTCCCGGCCTCAAGCAACAACACCTGACGCTGATTGCTCTCGCTCAATCGGCGAGCCAGCACTGCACCGGCCGAGCCCCCACCGACGATAATTACGTTCTTCATGCGTTTCTTCCCTGTCAGGCGCTAGAGATTGCGTCTGTTGGGGAAAGCATATGTAAGCCTTCAAAAGCTCATAAGCAGGCAAAAAGTGAATCCACGTTTCGTCAATTGCGAACGATTCAATCAGACTGACTTGCATGGGCTGCCAGCATTTGCTCCCACGCTGGCGGGTTGCCGATCTGCTCGCAGAGAAAGCCAGCCAGCGCCAGCAGCTTGGGCGATGCGCGCAATGAACGTCGGTACACCATGGAGATATTTCCTGCGCGTGGTGCATAGGTCGCCAGCACCTCTTGCAACTCGCCGGCCACAATCGCTTGAGCAGCCAGAAACGTCGGCAGGATCGCTAGCCCCATGCCTGCCTTGGCGGCTTCCATTAACTGATGTGCATTGTTGGTGCGCATGCGACAGCGCACGCGAAATGACTCCAGCGTGTTATTCACCGGCAACATCCACATGCCGTGGGGCTCACGGTTCACATAGAGCATGGCGAAATGACGGGACAGCTCCTGTGGGGTTTGTGGAATGCCATGCGTGGCTAGGTAGTCTGAGCTTGCGCAGATGATATGGCGGTTTGGCGTGATGGTTTTCGCCACCAGCGAAGAGTCCGGCAACTCGCCAATGCGGATAGCGGCATCGTAGCGTTCTTCGTGCAAATTGACGTGACGATCATCGAACTCGACGTCCAGCTGCAAATCGGGGTAGCGCACCGCGAAAGCAGACAGAATCGGCGTCAGATAACGAATGCTGAATGCCATCGGAGCGGCCAGTCGCAAACTGCCACGCAGGCTCGACTGCGAGGACAATACCGCGCCCTCCGCGTCGTCGACATCGGCCAGAATGCGCACGCAATAACGATAAAACACATCGCCAGTTTCGGTCAGTCGCGCGCGTCGTCCGCGCTCAAGCAGAATACTGCCCAAACGCCTTTCCAGTTGCTGAAGGCGTTGGCTGACCATCGACTTGGCAATGCCCAAGCGTCGCGCGGCTTCGGAAATACTGCCGGTGTCGACCACCGTGACAAAAGAATGCATCTCACAGAGTTTGTTCAAGTTCAGATCCAGAGAAAACCGCAGCGCGGGCGAGCTGTTGACGTCGTCGATACCACTTGCCGACCTTACACATGCGGTCATCGAGCGGCTGCAATCTAATGTCCGCGCAGCTCGCGGCACCAGATACAAAAAACTGACTGGTGTTTCCCATACAAGGGACGATCAGACTTGTATAGTTGGTGCCTTCTGTCTCAATGGATGTCGACCGTGCTGGATCTCAATGACCTTCAGTACTTCGTTATGGTGGTGGATCACCGAGGCTTCGCGCCCACCGCACGTGCGCTGGGTATTCCGAAATCCAACCTAAGCCGACGGATCGCTCTACTTGAAGAACGGCTCGGCGTGCGCTTGATCATTCGTAACACCCGCCATTTTTCGGTCACCGAGCTGGGGCAAATCTACTATGCTCATTGCCGAGCAATGCTCAAGGAAGCTGAATCGGCGGAAGCTGCGATAGCGATGACCCACGCAGAGCCTGGCGGGGTCCTGCGGGTCACCTGCCCCACGGTGCTACTAGAGGAATGTGTCGGCGCAATCATCTCGCGCTTCATGGTCAAGCACCCGCGTGTGGAGGTGCATCTGGAAGCCAGTGATCGTCAGGTCGATGTGGTTGCCGAAGGCGTCGATCTGGCGTTGAGGGTCCGTCCCCTGCCCTTTCAAGATTCCAATCTGGTCAGCCGCGTCATGTCCCAACGCCCCCAATGTCTGGTAGCCAGCCCGAAGCTTTTGAGCCGCTTGGGTACACCCGACCGGCCAGAAGATCTGGCGCGTTTGCCCAGTGTTCATCACGGCAGTCCACAACGCGATTACAGCTGGACGCTGTTCCATGCTGACGGCTCGGAGTTCACCCACGCGCACCGACCGCTGCTCATTACCAAAGGCCTGCTGATGTTGCGTTGCGCGGCTATCGACAGTGTTGGTGTCGCGCAGATGCCAATGTCACTGGTACACGATTACATCGAGCGCGGGGATCTGGTCGTGGTTTTGCAGGATTGGGCACCCAGAACAGAAATGATTCATGCCGTATTTGCTTCAAGACAAGGCATGCTGCCGTCAACACGGCTACTGCTCGATTTCATACTTGAGCAATTTCGTCTACTGGATGACCCGATGCGAGGCATGAAAAAGATACCGCTTGCTTAATGGCTGGCTTCTGCTGCAAAACCTCGAGTGCAGACAAGCCGAGCAACGTTGCAAACAAGGTGTTTGGGCGCATGATGATATTCATCCCGACAGGGTCTGGTTAAAACAGATTTAGCCGTTGGAAAGGTGCAAAGTTTCTGCAACGTCGATTCAGCGATTTAAAGAAATATCGAACGCTAGCCTCAAACCGCCCCTCTAACGATTACACCCATGGAGGTCTGCGATATGAACAGCAATGACGACAAAACCATGAATGCCCAGCCCACCGACGCTTCCGGGAAACCGGTGAATGTGGTCGAACGTGATCTTGAAGACAAGGACGGTGACACCAGAGCCGTGGATGAGGTGATCACACCGACTTCGACCCGGGTCAAAGAGCAGGACGCGGAGACGTTAAAGCGCAAAACCGATGAGATTGAACGCAAGGTAGCGGACGGGAATTGATTTTTTCGCCGTATCAGGTGGATCTACCTCACCATCCTGGCCCCTCTCCGAGCATGAGCGCAGGGATCTGTGCGCTCATGCTCGCCCTTCTGCATCGCGGGTCTTCGACCTGTTGAGTTGAGTGATTACCGTGATTAAACCACGCTATGCCAAAGGCTCCGGCCAAGCGCCAGCGCACCTGGCATCGATCAACGCTGCAGACTCACAAACCGGCGACCTGGTTTTTGCCGGCGCTGTTGCCGGCCAGCGCCACGTTTCCTTCGCTTCGCATGCAGAGTTGCTGGCCATACTCAACGCCCTCATCCTCGAGCGGGTCCCTTTTGCGGTCGGCGGCATGTGCCCGGGGCCGGCGGATGAAGTCGGCTTGCTGATCGCCAAAAAAGAACTGGCCGGCCCTTACCTCGAGCTGTCCTGGACTGGCCCGCAGCAATGGCTTGTGCGCCAGATCGGATACGCCTCAAGCGAGTGGCGGCAAGTACCTGACGCGTGTGAAATCGCCAATATTTCATTTAGTGAAGAAACACTCATCAGAAACATACTGGCCCGCCATTCGGGAACGGACACCCGTTGAACATTTCGAGAAAAGCAGCTCGGCACCACTATGGCCCAAAGCGTTACACCGCCCCATTCGCGCGAGGTCTCGACACTGTCCCCTTATTGTTGGGCCCGCGAGCCCGACTCCAGTGTTGAAACTGATACCCCCGATACAGCCGCAAAGCATCAGTGTCATAGCGGTATTGAGTTCAGATGCCCGGCAGAAGCGGTCTTTCACGCAGGCATCAGCTCAAGAAATGCGGAATTTTTTTGTGGCGTAAGCGACAAACACGCTACGGTGTCCCTCTGTTCTCAGCCAACAATCGACGAGGCCAATGTCATGAGCAAAACGCCCTACGTTCCGCCCCAGGTCTGGAAAAACGAAGCGCCATCCGGCGGCCAGTTCGCCAGCATCAACCGCCCGATTGCCGGGCCGACGCATGAGAAGACGTTGCCCGTGGGCAAACATCCGTTGCAGCTCTACTCGCTTGCCACGCCCAACGGCGTGAAGGTAACGATTCTGCTAGAGGAGTTACTGGCGCTGGGGCATACCGCTGCCGAATACGATGCGTGGCTGATCCGCATTGGCGAAGGCGATCAGTTCTCCAGCGGTTTTGTCGAGATCAATCCGAACTCGAAAATTCCTGCCCTACTGGATCGCAGTGTCGAGCCGCCGATTCGGGTGTTCGAGTCGGGCGCGATCCTGCTCTACCTCGCAGAAAAATTCGGCGCCTTCCTGCCCAAAGACCCGGCAGGACGCACCGAGACGCTCAACTGGCTGTTCTGGCAGATGGGCGCAGCGCCTTATCTGGGTGGCGGATTCGGGCATTTCTACGCCTATGCGCCGGAGAAAATGGAGTACCCGATCAACCGCTTTACCATGGAAGCCAAGCGTCAACTGGATGTACTGGATCGGCGTCTTGCGCAAAGCCCTTACCTGGCCGGCGACAGCTACACCATCGCCGATATCGCGGTCTGGCCGTGGTACGGGCAACTGGTGCGCAACAATGTCTACTCGGCGGCGGAATTTCTGGCCGCTCACGAATACACTCATTTGCAGCGCTGGGCAGAGGATATCGCCAAGCGGCCAGCGGTCATTCGTGGGCAGCGCGTCAATCGGACGTGGGGCGATGAAGCGAGCCAGGTGCCCGAGCGGCATCAGGCTGGCGATTTGAATTAAGCCACCGGCGCAACACTGCTCTCGTTAATGGCGGCCGATCAAAAACTCATTTGATCGGCCGCCCAAGCAAACATTTATTCGCATCTTTCATGAGTGGCATTTGCGGGTGCCTATATGGCATCACGCTGAACGCAGAAGGTGCTAGTGTCCAACCCCCAACCGGTGCGCCTGGGAGACATCAAACCCATGCTGGACATCATCGCAATATTTCTCTGCATCACCGCGACCCTCGCCTACCTCAATCGTCGTTATGTGGGGCTGCCCCCGGCTATCGGCGTGATGGGCATTGCTTTGGGCCTCTCGCTATTGAACATGGCCTCTGATGCGCTGGGCTTTCACACGTTGCACACCATCGAACAATCATTGATCGAGTCCATCGACTTTTCCGAGTTGCTGATGCAAGGCATGTTGTCCTTGCTGTTATTTGCAGGTGCATTGCATGTCAACTTGTCGGAGCTGCGCTCCTACAAATGGCAAATTGCATGCCTGGCCGTCGTTGGTACAACCCTATCGACGCTGATCATCGGTTTTGGGCTCTGGGAACTGCTGTCCCTGACCAACCTTGAGTTACCTCTTGCATACTGCCTGGTGTTCGGCGCGCTGATTTCGCCAACCGACCCGATTGCGGTCATGGGCATCCTGGAATCAGCAGGTGCCCCCCGCAGTGTTGAGGTGGTGATTTCGGGTGAGTCGCTATTTAACGACGGCGTCAGCGTTGTGCTGTTTTCGCTGATACTGGCAATGATTGCGAGCGGTGAAACGCCCTCTGTCAGCGGTGCATCGCTGGTTTTGCTGAGGGAAGCGGGCGGCGGCGCGCTTTTAGGGGCGACGGTCGGGTACGTCACATACCGGATGCTCAAGAGTATCGACAGCTATCAGGAAGAGGTTCTCATCACACTGGCCGCTGTGCTCGGCGGCTATGCCCTCGCCACGTCTTGGCATGTTTCGGGGCCATTGGCGATGGTGGTGATGGGATTGATTGTGGGGAACCAGGGACGCACCTACGCGATGTCTGAAAAAACCGAAAAAAACGTGGATATGTTCTGGGAGCTGATTGATGAAATTCTGAACGCGGTGCTGTTTGTACTCATTGGTCTGGAAGTCGTTCTGATCCAGTTCTCCAATCCTCTGATTGCCACGGGACTGATGGTGATCGTGCTGACTTTATTATCGCGGCTAATGACGGTTGGGGTTCCGATTGCAGTTCTGGGCGAACGTTTTCGGCTACCAAAGGGCTCATGGAGCGTGATGACGTGGGGCGGCCTGCGCGGCGGCATTTCGGTGGCGTTGGCTTTGACACTGCCGCCGGGAGAGGCTCGTGATGTCGTGGTATCGCTGACCTATTCGGTCGTGGTGTTTTCGATCCTGGTCCAGGGCATGTCCATAGGCAAACTGGTCAAACGCGTGATTCCATGCACCGACCGATGAAGTTCGCTCCAGCCTTGGGCCATGGCAAACAGGCCCATCCACCGCCATATGAAGCGAAGGCACTGAGCTGAATTGCAAAAACCTCACACTCAGTCGGCCAACGCGCCCATTCGCCATGAGCAGCAATAAAAGATAGTCTTTGGCCCACATCCTTGAAGCGTCACCCCATGACCAATCCCGAGTTTTCACCCGACATTGAAGCCATCCGCAGCATTGACGCGGTGCCCGTGATCCTCCGCATGGTCAAACACCTGACCGGCATGCGCTTCGCGGCAGTTGCTCGCGTGACTGAAAGTCATTGGGTGGCGTGCGCTGTCGACGATTCGATTGATTTCGGTCTGCAGCCTGGCGGCGAACTGGTACTCGAATCGACCATCTGCCATGAAATCCGACAACACAAGCAGCCGGTCATCTTCGGCAAGGCCAGTGAGCACCCGGTGTTTTCGCTGCATCACACACCGAAAACCTATGGACTGGAGAGCTACATTTCCATTCCGATCGTTAAGAGCAATGGCGATTTTTTCGGGACGCTGTGTGCCATCGACTCACTTGCGGCCAATGTCGAGGAACCGGCCATTGCCCAGACGCTCACGCTGTTCGCCCAGTTGATTGCCATGAACCTCGACAGCCAACGTCACCTTCAAGCCACCAAAACCGCCTTGGACACTGCCAATGAGCTGGGCAGGTTGCGTGAGCAGTTCATCGCCGTATTGGGGCACGACCTGCGAACACCGCTGAGCGCCATTCGCATGAGTGCCGATCTGCTGGAAACCAAAACCGAAGACAAGCGCTCACTGAAATTGCTTTCGGCGATCCGCAAAAGCTCTCTTCGCATGGGCGTACTGATCGAAAACATCCTCGATTTCGCCCGGGGGCGGCTGGGTGGCGGGATTCCCGTCCAGCGACAAGTGGTAGATGACTTGCAGCAGACACTGCTGCTGACGCTAGAAGAGGTCCAGGCGTCCCATCCGCACGCAACGCTCATTCATGCGCTGGACGTGCCGACAGGGGTTTATTGCGACGCGTTGCGCGTCAGTCAATTGCTCTCCAATCTGCTCGGCAATGCAGTCACTCATGGCTCAACCACTGCACCGATCATCCTCAACGCCTATTCAGAGAACAACGACTTTGTCATTGCGCTGACCAATCAGGGCACGCCGATTCCCGATGAGTTGATGCCGCTGTTGTTCGAGCCCTTTTCACGATCCGAAGCCGGGCAGCGCTACGAAGGTTTGGGTCTAGGGCTCTATATCGCATCGCAGATTGCGTCGGCGCACAACGGCACCTTGAGCGTTACCTCGGATCTTGAATCGGGAACACGTTTTGTGGCGAGATTCCCGGCTCAGTTCAAATGGGCTTGACCAGGCGCCAGGCGCTTACGCCGTCTGCCGGCGCATCGTCAGGATCGCAGCCCCCTGATCGATAAACAGCGGCAACAGCGCCGCCGCCGAGCGATCTGGCGCTCGAATCAGTCAATGGCTATACCTTCTGTGCTGCTACGTCCTGCCGAGGAAACCATGACTGACTGCGAACAACTCCATCGCGATGGCTATGCCCTGCTCCGACAAGCCATCCCCACCGAATGGCTGAATGAGCTTCGCAGCGTGTTCGATGCGAACGTGATGCCCTCAGATCAGTGGCCAACCCCGCGAGGCGCTCAGTGGCGCCATTCACTTTTAGACCTTGATGCAACGATTCAGGCTGTGTGTCGCTTGCCGCCGTTGCTGGCCGTGGCAGGCGAGCTGATCGCAGAGCGATTTTTCCTCGCGCAAGTGGAAGGTCGCGAACCGCTTGGGGGTAGCGGGTATCAACCCTTGCATCGCGACTTGTCGGCGCAACGGCCGGGCGACATGGTCAACGCCCTGGCTTTTTTCGACGACTACGGCCCCGAAAATGGCGCGACGCGTATCGTCCCCGGCAGCCACCGACCTGAGTCGGGGCCGTCGCCCTTCGACTTCAATGATGAATCGCGCTCTGTGCAACTTTCAGGCTACGCCGGTGACATTCTGGTGTTTGATGCGGATCTGGTGCACGCAGGCAGCCTGAACCTCAGCGGGGCACGCCGGCGTAGCGTCCTGATCAGCTTCCGTTCGGAGTCGTTGTATGCGTCGCATCTGCAAACCTTGAGCCTGCGAGCCGTCCGGATGGACACCCGCGAGCGCTTCAAACCTTGCGGTTTGTATTCATCCTCAGCGGGCGCCTGATCGACAGCACAAAACGCAAACAAAAAAAGCCCCGCGACCGAATGAAGGTGCGGGGCAAAGAATTGGTTGGTTGCGGCCAACCAAAGGAGCTCTTTTACATACGGCTACCGGGCGAAATCAGATGCAGTCCTGAGCGGCCCGTTCAAAAGTCGATGGCATGAAGTTCGAGGCCAGCAAGTGGCGCTCATAAAGAAACACCTTGCCGCCACTGCCGGCCTTGTAGGCTTCCAGTACGTTATCGGCCGCCACCTTGCTCGGCACCACGATCCGGTAGCTGCGCTGGGTCTGCGAGACGGTCGGGTTCAACGCACCGCCCTTCAGTTTCGGTAGGACGCAATCGGCGTACTGTGCGGGCGTCTTGCTGGTCTGCAAGGTCAGGGTCGGGTCGTTCGGCGCGCTGACGCAACCACCGAGCAGCAAGGAGGCGAAGGCCATGGCTGGCACGAATAAAGAACGCATCGGTGTCATCCTGAAAATAAAAGTTCGGTTCAACCGGCAACGGTCCCGCTTGACGGCGTCGCCGTTGCCAATGATGTTTTAGGTGCTCAGCTCGCGGACACCAAGGCCTTGAGCGAGTTGTCGAACTGCTTCAACGCGCTGAGTTGCAAGTCACGTTGTTTCTCGATCTGCGCGGCAATTTGCGGCGGCGCCTGGTTGTGTACCCAGGCTGAGGGCAGCTGTTTTTCCACAGCGCCTTCAGCTTTGGCGATGTATTGCAGGTCGGCATCGTAGAAACGTGCAGTGAAACGCGCTTCGACCAGACTGTTGCGTTGGGTCAACAAGCGGTTGAACGTGTCGAGTTTGACCACGACATCCGGACGGGCCTGTACCAAGGCATCGAGGCTGTCGTAAACGGTTACCGACAGAAACTGTTGTTGCAACGAGCTCATCAACCAGTCGATGGCCAGTTCCGGATCAGAGCTTTCGACGAAAGCTTCGCGAATCCGCGAGTCGAGCGCATCTTTCGCGCCGTTGACCGCCATGGCGTGGTAACGCTCAAGGTATTGCAGGTTGTCCCGAGTGTTTTCGCTGTACAACACACCGACGGTTTGCGAGCGCTGCAACGTGGCACTGCTGCCGGTAATCGATTGAAAGTGACACGACCGGGCATCGTCTGCGTAGGTCGGTGCAGCGGCAGCGCTCATCAGCAGGGCGGCCAGTACCAGTCGGGTCAACGTGTTCATCGCGCAAATTCCTTGAGCTGCGTGTTCGATGGAGGCGATTTTCCGCGCATTGCCGACAAAGCAGAACTTGCGTTTCTTGATGGTCACTATTACTTCTAGCAATAGTTGCGCACCTTGCAGACTGATACACACTCAATACAAATAGAAAAACATGAATGAGGAGTCCTCCTTGAGAACGTTTGACCTGATCCGCGACGCCGTTCTACACGACTTTCGCGAGCGAGTGGCCGAATACCTGGTCCAGTACGAAACCGTATTGCTGGATAGAACCATCTCCGATCAGCAGTACATCCGCGATACCGCCCATCAGTTGCGCGGTTACCTGCGCGGCCTGAACACCACACGGGTATTGGGCATGGCGGATTGGGAAGAACTGGATCGACGGATTGTCGATACGTGGCTCGCTCCCGAGCAATGACCTCCGGTGCCGATGCGCTGCACATCAATACGCGTTCGGCGAAAACGGCCCTAACGCTTACAATCGCCCATCTGACAGGCCTTGCAAGAAATGCCTGCGTCTGACCGGACTCACCACGCCAGGATGACCAACCCCATGTCCAGCCTCGACACCTCCCTGCAAGACAGCGCCGCGCCTGAAGGCGTTTGCTACGGCTGCGGCGGCCGCAATCCGCACGGGTTGCACATCAAAAGCCACTGGCATGAAGACGGCGTGCATGTCCTCGCCGAGCATGTACCGGACGCCAAATACTGTGGTTGGCCGGACCTGGTCTACGGCGGTTTGATCGCGATGCTGGTCGACTGCCATTCCAACTGGACGGCAATGGCCTATCACTACCGTGCGGAAAACCGCGAGCCCGGCACCCTGCCCCGCATTGACTGCGTGACCGGCAATCTCAGCATCAAGTTCATCAAACCGACGCCGATGGGCATCGCGCTGACCTTACGGGCAAAAGTCGAAGGTGAAGTCGGGCGCAAGACCCGGGTGATCTGCGAGGTGTTTGCGGGGGAGGTGCTGACAGCGGTGGGTGACTCGGTGTTTGTGCGGGTTGATACGGGGCAACTGGCCGACGCTGCACATGGTCGCTAAGTATTGGCGGCTGAAAGAAGTACCGATGCGTATGAAAGCGCAAGTGAACCTTTTCCTGCGCGCAATCGGCGGTGGCGACCTTGAATTGAAGTGACCCGATTCGACCTGATCAGACCGTCAACCTGTGGCAAGGAAGCTTGCTCCCTCGCCACAGGTCATCACAGCCAAGATTTACAGGATCAACCCTTCACATTTGCCCGCGCCGAATGCAGCTTCCTGTAGCTCTCGATCAGGCGCAAATGCCGATCCAGGCCTTCCAGTTTCATACTGGTTGGCGTCAGACCATAAAAGCGCACGCTGCCGTTTACCGAACCAATCGCCGCGTCCATCCGCTCGTTACCGAACATACGGCGGAAGTTGGCTTCGTAATCGGCCAGTTCCAGGTCTTCGTCGAGTTCCATTTCCAGCACCACGTTCACGGCTTGATAAAACAGGCCGCGCTCAACGGTGTTGTCGTTGTATTGCAGGAAGGCTTCGACCAGATCTTTGGCCTGATCAAACTTCTGCAAGGCGAGGTAGATCAGCAGGCGCAGTTCAAGAATCGTCAGCTTGCCCCACGGCGTGTTGTCGTCGAACTCGATGCCGATCAGCGTGGTGATATCGGTGTAGTCGTCCAGCTCGCTTTTTTCCAGGCCCGTCGCCAGGTTTCGCAGGCCGACTTTGCTCAGGTTGTGCAAGTTGAGGATATCGGCGCGAAATTGCAGCGCTTTGTTGGTGTTATCCCAGATCAGGTCTTCGACCGGATAGATTTCCGAGTAGCCCGGCACCAGGATGCGGCAGGCCTTGGCGCCAATGTGCTCGTAGACCGCCATGTAGGCTTCTTTGCCCATGTCTTGGAGGATGCCGAACAGTGTGGCGGCTTCTTCGCCATTGGAGTCTTCACCTTGGCCGCAGAAGTCCCACTCGACGAATTCGAAGTCCGGTTTGGCGCTGAAAAACCGCCACGACACCACACCGCTTGAGTCAATGAAATGCTCGACGAAGTTGTTCGGCTCCGTCACGGCCTGACCCGAGAAGGTCGGCTGCGGCAGGTCGTTCAGGCCTTCGAAGCTGCGCCCTTGCAGCAATTCGGTCAGGCTGCGCTCCAGCGCGATTTCAAGGCTCGGGTGCGCGCCAAACGAAGCGAACACGCCGCCGGTGCGCGGGTTCATCAGGGTGACGCACATCACCGGGAATTCACCGCCCAGCGACGCATCCTTGACCAGCACCGGGAAACCCTGCTCTTCCAGTGCCTTGATACCGGCCAGAATGCTTGGGTATTTCTCCAGCACGTCCTGCGGTACATCCGGCAGCGCCATTTCGCCTTCGAGGATTTCGCGCTTGACGGCGCGCTCAAAGATTTCCGACAGGCACTGCACTTGCGCTTCAGCCAAGGTGTTGCCGGCGCTCATGCCGTTGCTGAGGAACAGGTTTTCAATCAGGTTGGACGGGAAGTACACCACTTCATTGTCCGACTGGCGTACAAACGGCAGCGAGCAGATGCCGCGCTGAGTGTTGCCGGAGTTTGTGTCGATCAGGTTCGAACCACGCAACTCGCCATCGCGGTTGTAGATCTCGAGGCAGTAGGGGTCGAGGATTTCACTCGGCAGTTCGTCTTTCGGGCCAGGCTTGAACCAGCGTTCGTCCGGGTAATGCACAAATGGCGCATTGGCGATTTCTTCGCCCCAGAACTGATCGTTGTAGAAGAAGTTGCAGTTCAGGCGTTCGATGAACTCGCCCAGTGCCGAGGCCAGTGCGCCTTCTTTGGTCGCGCCCTTGCCATTGGTGAAACACATCGGTGACTGTGCATCGCGAATGTGCAGCGACCAGACGTTGGGAACGATGTTGCGCCACGAAGCGATTTCAATCTTCATGCCCAGGTCGGCAAGGATCCCCGACATGTTGGCGATGGTCTGTTCCAGCGGCAGGTCCTTGCCCGCAATGTAAGTGCCCGCCTGCGAATCCGACATCGGCATCAGCAATGCCTGAGCATCGGCATCGAGGCTTTCGACCTCTTCGATGATGAACTCGGGACCGGTCTGTACGACTTTCTTCACCGTGCAACGGTCGATCGAGCGCAGGATGCCCTGGCGATCCTTGTCGGAGATGTCCGCCGGCAATTCAACCTGGATCTTGAAGATCTGGTTGTAGCGGTTTTCCGGGTCGACGATGTTGTTCTGCGACAGGCGAATGTTATCGGTAGGAATGTTGCGGGTGTCGCAGTACAACTTCACAAAGTAAGCCGCGCACAAGGCCGACGACGCGAGGAAGTAGTCAAACGGCCCCGGTGCCGAGCCATCGCCCTTGTAGCGAATGGGCTGATCGGCGATCACCGTGAAGTCGTCGAACTTGGCTTCAAGTCGAAGGTTGTCGAGAAAGTTGACCTTGATTTCCATGCGGGATTACCAGAATACGGCTAAACGAATGGCGGCCATTATCCGGTTTTTGAGCGGGAAGTCTTGTGCTTTCGGGAGTGGCCGCTGGGTGGTGCCACCCAGTCTATTGGCCTTGTGCCCGGCCTATGCCCTTGGTGAATACGCTGCCCGCATCCCGTACCAACTGCCGCCACTCGGTGCTGCTGATCAGTCCTTGTGCCTCCATCTTATCGGCGGCCTTGAGCAGCTCGTCGTACTGCTGCTCCGGGTCCATCTGCGAGTTCGCCTGAGTCGCCAGTTCGCGCCACGCTGACAGTAATTCTTTCTTTCGCTGCTCGAACATTGGGTGATCTCGTCTAGGACTTCCTAGATAGAAACAAGGGACATCCGCCGGTTCAGCGCAGTCGACGGGCGGCGTCCTGGGCAAAAACCGAATCGCCATGTGTTTCCTTCGTTCTTTCTTGCGTCGCACTGTTCATTGCCCGTTTCTCTTTGCTGGAGTCCTCTCGATGCCCTCGCCTAAATCCCTGCCCACTGCCCTGCTGAGCTTGGCCCTCGCCTGCCCGGCCATGGCCGAGACTCAAGGCATCGAGTTGGGACAGGTACTGATTTCGGCAGAGGATCGCAGCGCTACGCACGCTTCTGTTGAAGACGCCAAGGCCCGCTTGGAGCAGGTGCCCGGCGGCACCAACGTGGTCGACATGCGTCAACCGTTGCAAGGTCGTGTGGCGAGCAATCAGGATGTGCTGGCTTATCAGCCGGGGGTTTACGCGCAGTCGGCGGGCAATGAAGGCGTGAAAATTTCCATCCGTGGCTCGGGCATCAACCGCGCACCGGGCGCCCATGCGTCGGGGCTGTACACGATGCTCGACGGCCTGCCACTCACCGGCCCCGGCGGCACACCGTACGAATTGCTCGAACCGTTGTGGGTCGACCATGTGCAAGTGCTGCGCGGGGCCAACGGTTTTGATCGTGGTTCGCTGGCGCTGGGCGGTGCCATCGATTACGTCAGCCACACCGGCTACGACGCGCCGACACTGCAAGTGCGTTACGCCACCGGTAGCCATGGCTATCAGCAGCGTCAGGTCAGTTCCGGACAAGTGCTGGGCGACTTCGATTACTACCTGTCGCTGACCGACTCGAACGCCGACGGCTATCAGGATCACACCGCCAGCGAGAGCAAAGGTGTGATCGCCAACGTCGGTTATCGCTTCAACCCGAACCTGGAAACGCGGTTCTACATCCGCTACCGCGAGACCGACAACGACCTCGCCGGGCGCGTGACCAAGCACGCCATCGAACACGATCCACGCTCGGCCAACCCGGCTTACGTGTCCCGCGACGACAGCCGCAAGCAGCCGGGCAGCACCTTCATCGGCAACAAAACCACGTTCTACATCGACGACGATTCGAGCATCCAGACCGGTCTCGTCTACCACGATTACCCGATGGACCTGCGCGAAGGCCCCAACCGCCTGAAGGTCGCCTACACCGACGTCAGCGGCACCTTCGACTACAAGCGCCGCGACACCCTGTTTGGCATGGAAAGCCGCAGCAACGTTGGCCTGCGCGTGACCAAACACCTGCCCAACGACGGCGCCAGTGAATTTGTACGAATCCCCACCGGTAATACGGCCCACTACGCGCCCGGCACGCGCATGCGCAACTTCACTTATCAGGGTTCGGATACCGTTCTGCATGTTGGCAACGACCTGGAAATCGCCGACCACCTGTGGCTGACCACCGGCCTCGCCGCCATCTACACCCGTCGCGAAAGTGCCGTCACCTACCCCGAAGGGGGTGGCAAAACCAGCATGAACGACTGGGACTACGCCCCGCGCCTCGGGCTGCGTTACCAGATCACGCCTGAGGTGCAAGTGTTCGGCAACCTCAGTCGCTCAGTCGAGGCGCCGCACCCGTGGTCGCTGATCTACAGCTCCAACGTGCGCTTCCCGGCGGGTAACGGCGCCGCCACCGGCACCCAGAAAGACCCGATCAAACTGCAAAACCAGACCGCCACCACCCTGGAACTCGGCGGACGCGGCGACAGCGTCCTCGGCGAATGGAGCCTGGCTTGGTACTACGCGCAAGTGCGCCACGAATTGCTGTCGGTGCTGCCGGACGCCAACGCGGTTACGCCTTACGAACTCAATGCCAGCCCGACCATCCACCAAGGCGTCGAAGCCAGCCTTAACAGCAAACTCTGGTCAGCCGCCGATGGCCGACAGTTGAGCCTGCGTCAGGCGTACACCTTCAGCGACTTCCACTATCGCGATGATGATCGTTTTGGCGACAACCGCTTGCCGGGGCTGCCGATGCACTACTACCAAGGGGCGTTGCGTTACGACTGGCCGCTGGGGTTCTTCGCTGCTGTGAATACGCAACTGGTGTCAAAAGTAGCGGTGGATTACGCCAACAGCTACTACGCCGATCCGTATGCGCTGTTTGGCGCGACTGTGGGTTACAACGCGCCGAAGGGTGACTGGCAGACTTGGGTGGATATGCGCAATCTGACCAACAAGCGCTATGCGGCGACGGTCACGCCGGGGTTTGACGACAAAGGGCTGGATGCTGCGCGGTCGACGCCGGGTGAAGGGATGGGGGTTTATGTCGGGTTTTCGTGGAGTTTGCTCTGAAGCCAATCAGCGGACTGATGAGTGAGGTGCGGATGGAGCGCCAATCAAAACTGGACATCGAGCGCGCCGCCTATGACAACTTCCTCCGTCTTTGGGATCTCGGCGAGTTCGAGGGCCAGCGTTTTGGCCAGGCTTTCTATAACCACTTCCGCTTGCATCGAATTACCGATCAGACGCTTTTGCACCGGCTCTACAATACTGACGGCAAACAGGCGTTAAAGGTAATTGGCAGCGTATTTCAGACCCCGTAAGCCTTAGCGCATTCAGGCTTGGCATGCATAGAATGTAATACGCACTTTGCTCGAAATAAAAACTGCCCAACCAGCCGTTGTAAAAATAAGTTTTCAAGCAAAATCAAAATAATTAAACAATCAGGAAAAACTTAAGCGGGCCTTGATAAAAAAGAGCGCGTGCGAGTCATGAGAAACCACGCGCCTCCTTGTTTAGTGCAGATTAATCAATGCAAACAGTCCGACGATTACCATGAGTACCGACAGGTACTGCATGGGCACAAAAAACAACGTGTGTTTTTTGCGAAAAACCACTTCGCCACCGGTGGCTGGATCAATATAGGTTTTGCCGGGTGCATTATTCAGCTTGTGGCCAATATAAGCATTGGCAGCCGCGGCAACCAGTAAACCGATACCTACACCAAGACCATTGGGAAGCCCGGCGAAAGATATCAAGCCCACCAAAGGAAAAAGAATAGAAAGGATGCCCCAGCCTTGCCAGATAAGAAACATAACGTGTCCCTGTTAATTTTTAAGGCGCGCAATCTAACAACAATCAGCCGCCTCAGCAACATCTAGCAATATATTATGCAGATCACAGCGATCATTGCTTTCCGAGAACCGCCAAAGACACTAAAGCGTCCCGTCTTTACGCACTGTTCCTCGCTCTTCGGCTTTGGCAGAGCGTAATTTACTCCCTGGGTATCGTGATATTCGACTCGATCTTCTTCCCCATACTGATGCGCGGTTCGGTTGAGTAGCCCAGAGACTCGTAGAAGCTTTTGACGCGTTCATTTGTGCTGACGATCTGTAGATTGATTTTCATACAGCCACGCAGGATCAAGGCGTTCTCAGCATGATGTACAAGTTTTGCGCCCAAGCCTTTTCTACGATGGACCGGATGCACCGCAACCGCATACAACCACCCACGATGGCCGTCGTACCCCGCAAGAACGGTACCGACAACCTCATCCCCTGCCAACGCCACAAAAAAGAGCCCATCCGTAACGGCGAGTTTTTTGTCTATGGCAAGGCTGGGGGTGTTATGCGCGGTTTCGTAGCCGAAAACAGCTTCCCATAGCGCCATGACGCAGAGGCGATGGTGTTCGTTTGAGTAGTTGGCAATACCATCCATGGCGCAGCCCCTGAGTCGAATGGGACGACGCTATCTCTCTGTGAAGCTCTTGTCCATTGGACTCGTTGGGTCGAAAGCGGCTCAATGCCGACAGAGTGCTCTGTGTCATTGCATGGATTTGACCACACTTTTGCACTCGACTTGATCTGTTGCTTGCGTCGTATTTGACCTGCACGATTCGTGGCCTTGACCGGCAGAGGTCGGCCAAAAGCAGACCATGGACACGCTGCTAATGCGCCAGTAATGTGTGCCCAAATCATGTCGCGTTACCTCACATCTGTTGCGTTTCTGGCGCGACACTCAAGCCGAACAAGGGTTACACATGGACAAGGAACGTTATCAGACGCAAACAGCGGAAAATATTATGCCACTTGTGTCGTCTACTTATAGTCAGGCATAGCCATGAATACCTTCGAAACGAATGAAAAGTTAATTGCCGAAGGCTGCAGCACTCAAAACTTCGCAATCAACAGCATTGGAAGTGACGTGTATTGCCTATGCAATACAAATGGTTTTTGGTCAGTTTTTTATACGGAGCGCGGGATAGATCACCCTCCAATATTCAGCTCGATATCCGAAGAAGAAGCTTGTAAATTTTTCTATGACCACGTTATGAAAATGGAGCATTGGCACCTCGTAGGCTTTTACAAGGACAACAACTTGGTAGAAGCCATGGAATCTAAGCTTTCTAACCTTGGAATCCGATTTGTGCGCAATGACATACCTGCATACCAAGCACAAAACGACCCAAGATTTCGGATATTTATAGTGGGTAAAGATATTTTCAGATTCAAGGATGTATTCGGTGAGCCGTATATCAGCTATGCCTAACAAGGCGCTGAAATCGCTCATTTCATTCGCTGGGACGGCGCGCCGCCCCCCCCTTAGTTTACTCGTTGGTCAGCGTCCGCTATGGGTCCAGGCTGTGTGAAAACGTTTTAGAGCTAGTTTGAACGTCAGAACCGCAACGAAAATCGCGTTCCTACACAAATTTCAGGTCTGCTGACCAACCAAACGTTGGCAGATTTTACGTAGCAACGCAGACTTCACAACGGTGCATGCGTTTTCACACAGCCTGGGTCGATGTCTGCCCTTCGCGACGGGCAGACATCGGCCAGAAGCCGTCAGTAAAGAAAAGCTGCTTTCGATACGAAGCGGACGTTCGGCAAGCACATCTGGCAGTATGTTTTTCTGACAAACCCGTCCTGAATCCATGGCAAAACTGAATTGGCGAATATTTATACCCCATGAACAGAGTTTTGAGTGATGACAACCTTGATTACGTACTTACGGTCATTGAAAAGGCCCCAAACACGGAATTAAGTGTGATGTGTGAGCACCTGCAGATCGACAGTCGCGACCTTTTGAATCAATTGGCGATCTCAGTAGCAAGACTGTTTCTCACGGGCACCCGCGATTTTCATTACTGTGATGAGGTGATGAATATTGTCATCAGCGATATCGTCGATTTGTCCATGCACGCGGAAATGCCCCAGCCGGCATTTTCTATCTACCAGGCATTTGATGCAGGCGAGTATTGGCACAGCGACGATGACCGGGATGTATGTCCTTGGGAGAAGTGGACGCGGCCTGACCTGAAGAGAATTTTGCGTGAGGTCGACGACGGCGAAAGCGGGCTTTCGAAGTAGGTTCGACTTGAGCCTCGAAAGACCGCTTCTGGCCGGTCGCTGCCTATCATGAAGGGCAGCAACCGGCCATTAGCAGCCATTACTGGAGTACGATCGCAGGCTTAGCAACATCTTGCTCTGAAAACTCTGATGCCATTAAGTAGAGGAACTGCATCGGTTGACCAGTAATAAAGTCTTGGATTAGCGGGCCATAAGCGCCTTGGGATATTTTTGGTAATTGATGAGGTCTGTACCGGGTAATTGACCCCAAATAATAGGATATGGCGTAAATGCTGAGTAGCTGGGGTAAAACGTGTGGCTGCTCCGCGAGTGGGCATGCATACAGATAGTATTTTCGATAGGGTGGCACTGTAGAAACCACCGACCAAATACGATCCTTAATAAGCTTTGATAGCTCCTGAACCTTGTCGCTTGCATAGCCACTAATCGGAATCGGTACCTTCATCTCGAGGGTGGTCAGAACTTTATCTGTGATGGGGTCTTGGCTGACCATTTTAAAATCAATGTTTAAGCCGGTTCGTTTCAAAAGTTGGGAGCGCGTCATGCCGTGTCTATTAAGGTTTTCGGTTTTCAAAATCATCCTAAGCCATGCAGTTTTACCCTGGTAATCCTTCCAGTACTGAATGCTTTCTATTGGAAACATTCGCTCATCAGCGTTCTCAGCTGAACACCACAATCTGTGCCCGCTTACCGTCTGGGGCAATAGTTTTTTTAATTCGTAATCGAAGCTGGCGGGTAGTGACTTTCCTGTCACAGCTCGCAAGAATTCATCAAAGTTTTGAAGTATTTGTTTTTTGCTCGGGCTGGGGAATGCGGCGAGGTACGCATCAACTAATTCAACATTTGGGGCGCGAAGCTGCTCGGATAGCCCATGCTGCGCTTTATCAAATGTTGGTTGTTGTCCGCGAGTCAGGCAAAAAGCTTTAACTAAATTCATGTAGCTGTAGTAGAGAGAGAGCGGTCGTGACTCTAAAGTCTGTGCCTGGTTGGCAGCTTGGAAAAAATCTCGCGCTTGACGCAGGCATGCTTGGGCCTCCTCTTTAGCGGCCGCCGGGCATTTTTGACTTATACTTCCCTCGATAATTGACCATGGATCCAAAGCGAACAGCGTGTGTTGGACCTTATATCTGTTCTTGTGAGCGAGAGTGGCCGGCCAGAACGAGAAGTCCACAACCCGTTGCCTTGATTCAACTCTTTTCCCTGGTCGCGCTGGAGGCAGTCTCATCGAACGTTATTCCGTTGTCGAGTGAATTAGAAGGGCACATACTTTCGTCTTTCATGCCTGCCGTCAAATCAGCGTCAGGACTCCTCAACCATGGACCATCGTAATGATTGTCCAGTTGGCATGTCCCATTGTTTTGCAACCGTCCTTTGCTGCCCGGCCGTCTGGCCTCGTCTGGCGCTAAGCTTCAAAGATGGAAGCTGCGGCGGGATTTTGAGGTTTTAGGTAGAAATTCTTGACCATGGCTCAATGTTAATCACCGTTAACATCGAGGTGCCTGACTTCATGATCATAGGGGTCTGATAGCGGTATAACATCCGGCGTAATTATCTCCTCAATGTATATTGAGTGATCTATTCTATCGGAATACCCTATTACCAATTCAGCAGAGAATTTAACTTGGAATGATTTTGAATGAATACTTTCAAGAACAAAAAAATACCTATCATCCTCTCGATCAAATGGGCTTCTATCGTAGTCCTTGGTTATTTCAACTGTATCAATAGAAACTGAAAACAATAGACTATAGGCACAGTATTCTTTATCGACGGAAATTAAATTACTATCAATCAGATTAAGGTCTCTAAATTTTACATCTTCAAGCGAGGCCTCATCGTAATTTCCATAGTCAATTATATCGATAGTGATATCATTCAAAGAATCATTTATTCGCTTTATAGCTTCGTCACGGACTTTCAAGAAGGCGGTAGCGGCAAATTCAGAAGGCTCTATGGAAATGATTTTATTTATCGAATCCATTAGCACATCTATGGATTCACTACATATTAGATTCGAGTGCGCCTCCGAAAACCTGAACATATCTTTGTCTTTTGTTATTACGTGAATTGGCCATCCTCGCGTTCTTGAAAGTGCATCCAGCGCTAAAAGAACGTAGGCGTCAGGGAATTCTTTTCTCTTTTCGCCATTTGCGAAAGGCGCCCTCAGATTGAAGTACATATCAAAAACTTGCGATGCGCTCACATTTTCAATCGTAACATGCTCAACATTGTCCCCATATAAAAACTCGTCGAAGTTTCTGCATAGCCTGTCTTCTACCGCGTCGACAGTTAATTCCTCAAATATTCCATGCACAGGGAAATCAGGAGTGTTACGCAGCAACATCGCAGAGCGCCTTACTTTTTTTATTTCGTTAACCGCCTCCTCAGATTTAGCTCTAATATGCTGCTTAACCTCTTGAATTGTCGGATCGGTTATGAGAAGCCTAATCTCCTCATCATCAACAAGTTTCTTAAAAGCCTTTAGGCTGTGATTATCAAACTGAAAATTTTTACTCTCAAAGATATTGGTATCTAGAAAGACTAGTCGTGACTTGATTTCCATATCCCAGCTCCCCGAAGCATTTAATGTTTAATGTTTATTGTTTTTGCCGATTATGAGCATCGGTTCTTTGGTACAAAAATACCACTCGCTGTTTTGTTTTGCATACTAGTTTATAGACCCCATGTCTGAAATTACGATGCGTACGCCTCCTATGCTTGGGTCGCGTTGGAAGCTTTTAGCTACCAGCCACATTGCCGCGGGCGATGCCGATGAATGCTCGATCGAGGGTGCATGAAAAAGGGGCATATTATCTTTGATCTTTGAGATGCAGCTATTGGCCGTTTTCTGCCCGTCACGAGAGGCAGAAAACGACCCAAAAAAGGGACATTCGGCGACACCTATAAGGCTATGAGTGATCCATCCACACACGAGTGCTGGCTGACATCAACTTCAACGAGGATGTCGCGGCTAAGAAAGTACAAATGGTGCGCTTGGGCGTTTCCTTCGAGTCAGTCCACGCAAAGCTAGCTCTTTTGTGCCAATATTGAGCACTACAGTGGTATCTAAGAAAAGTGGGGGCGTTATGGAAGATTATTTTTTAGACTTGGAGGTTGTTGCTCCGGGTTGCTTTATGAATATTATGAAAGGAGGCCTCCTTCCAAACAATGGCATGGTTTGGGAGCTTACAAATGAAATGAAGCCCGTAGATCTATATTGTTATTTTTATGCAAAGTATGGAAGCCCGAACGGACTGCTGACCTTACTCAAAAAAGATACTTCTGATAATTTAATACATTGGGATTGGAACTTTGCCACCAGCGACGGATTAATATCTGTTATGGGAATGAACTTTCGTACAGAAATAGCTTTCAAAGGCGATTTTAAAGACAAGGGTCTTACGAAAGACATGTTTATCAGCCAAATTAAGACTGATATGGGGAAGTACGGGAAGAAAATTACAGAGTTTCGAAAGGAAATCGAAACATGGACGCAGTTCACAAATCCCTATCATCGAATTAAAAGAGCAGTAGATCAAAATTTTAAGCAATTGGATTCATTAGATGTGGATCCAGAACGTGATAGATTAAAACATCCCCGAAATAGCGTTGACGCCCATGAATTAGAAGGGGCATGGCGTACCCTGAGCACCAAGTACAGTGCCGCGATAGGTCTCGTATTTGGGTTGCGAGCGATGCTGCCTGTGCTAGCAGAGTCTTTTGTGAATTTGGTATTTTTTGTGCTAGCCCGACCAGAGATAAAATCGAACGATAGGTTGTTTAAAAGTTTGATTCGGCAAAATATCGACATAAGGGTTCAGACACTTCACTTGCACTGCGTGGGGTTTAAGAGTTCAGTTGATTATTCTTCTAGTGAGTGCAAGGCGTTCCACTCATTAATGAATGAAAGAAATGATCTTCTTCACGGGAACGTTGAAATAAGTAAGCTTGCGGTCGGAGATATTTATTTTCACGGCAACACTCCTCTTTTCAAGCAGTACGATGACTTCTGGAGCATTACTATAGGTGCGTCAATGGAGTCCGTACGCTTCTCCATGATTTACTCAGACTACGCTGCTGTCGAAGGTTTTATCGAGTATGTCATTCAGCAGCTCGATGACAAGGTTTCTGAGCACATTCGTTTTATACTTGAGCAAAGCCTTATGGGAATAAATGCTAAAACGGGAAGACTGGGTTTTCTAATTCCCGAAGGTATAGCTGATATTAGAGCCAGCGCTACAGATCCGAAAAAATCAGCGCATGGCGAAGATCTAACCGAAAAGGGAGAGCCAGGGAAACCCATACCAGGCGGCACGCCGGTTGAGTAAGTAGCCGAAATTGAAACTTTCTGCACAATTAAGAGAGACCCGGGCGCCCTTTTATTTCTGGGGTTTTATTCTGATTTTTCTAGGAAAGATGGCGCCGCCACGGGCGCGTGTAGGCGCAGCACCGATGGCAAATGCCGCTCAATACAAAACTAGCGATCGGCCTCTCTTAGCCTTTAAGCTTTTTCTGAAGTTCGACAGTGCTCGCAAGCAACAGTGAAAAAGTCATGTTTCTTGACCCCGGTTGAGCTTGATTAATCGTCATCGAACGAGAATTTTTCAGAAATTACAACACTGTCTATATACTCCGCCAGAACCGGATCGCCGTCTTTTACGCCCTTCTGTTTAATATGATTTCTTATGGCGTAGAAGTGTTTTCTAAAGGCTATATAGTCGCAAACGCCCTCATATCCTGATCTGCCCAATCTAGTACGGTCATTATTGTTATATGCTTCTGACGAATTCAGTGGGTCCTCGTAATTCTCAGGAAAGCTTATGAAGTCGTACACAACCTTGATAATTCTTACCGGAATCCAGTGGCTACCGTCATGGGGATGATTAGGTGAAATTACTGTTTCGCCAATGGATTGGTCCAACGTCCCACCACAGAAAAATGCACCACTGAGATCATCACCGTCCGGTCGCAATAGCTCTCGGAATTTGTGGCGTTGAAAATCATGTTCCGCCTCAAAAATCAGCTTATGAGTATTAGTAGCAAGCTGATGTTTTATACCCTCAACTCTAGAAATAAGTCGAGCGCAAGTAACCCAGGCGACCCGGTCATTCGTTAATTTTCCGTCAACAATTATAACTTCTGCGGCTCGTTCTAGCAGTGAAAGTGCGCTAGATAGGTTCAAGGAAGATTGCGAATGTTTTTTGTCGTAGCTATGGGATGCGAACCCAACAGCCATTGTCCCTGCGATAAACAGCATTATAACAATCTGGATGCAGTCAGCTACTGTCAGCTTCTGAACTGCAATAGAACCTCCCCACAGCAGTAATAAGCACAATATCGAAAAAACAATTCCTAGTAATGTATCAGAAAGCGGCTTTATATTTCGGAAATACTCAGCCAACCAAAGTAAATTTTTATTTCTCAAATATCACCTCTTCAATTACATTCAGAACAAGAAAGGCTTTTTTGCTAATGTTTCTGTGGAAAACTATTTAAGTCAATAGCTCACAATCGAGCAAATTTCAACCATTGTTATCTAAAGTGCTCAAAAACGCCATTACAAGATAGGCTCAGTGGCTGCATATGCTGTTTAAGACTTGAGGGGGTGTCAAATATTTACTTGTGAAATATGCCTGTGTATCAGCTTTAGGGCCTTTCACAAGTGTCTTTTCTAGAGTCGATACTCTCAGATTCCACCGTCCGCTATTGGCCGACAGCTGCCCTCAACCAAAGGCAGCTTTGGATCGCTTTCTGCCTCTCGCGACGGGCAGTAAGAGTCAGCTCGGATGCAATTGACTGGTCAGTGGCAAGGCAAGCCGGTGGTCAAGTGAACTGCAATTATGCATGCCTGGCCGTTTGGGCGCTGAACCTATATCCAGACGTCACTCAATGCAGTTCGCTCACCCTGTTCATGGCCCGTGTTCAAAATACCTCGTGGTTCGATCATCATCAGTTTCGCTTCACTTTGCGCCGCCGTCCTGTGCACTACCCCGCGCGGCACCACATATAACTCCCCAGGATTCACATGGACGCATCCCTCTGGCAGGTCGATGCGCAAGGTGCCTTCGAGCACAATAAATGCTTCGTCGGTCTCAGGGTGTGAGTGCCAGATGAATTCGCCTTCGATTCGCACAACCTTGAACTGGTAGTCGTTCATTTCAGCGACGACCCGAGGGCTCCATTGCTGATCGATCAGCGAAGCCTTTTGCGCCAGGTTTATGGGGAGCGATGTTTGTGGGTGATGGGACTCAGGCATGACAGATCCTCTGTAGTTGAGGTCGTCAGCCTATCGAACAATGAATGCATCGCGCTTGTACGATCCTGCAAGTCAGCGTGCGGGCCGCAAGCGTTCCAGCCAACGCATGGGTGGGACGCCATAGCAGCGTGTGAAATGTCGGGTCATGTGACTCTGATCGTGAAAGCCTGCGGCGAGGGCGGCGTCCACCAATGTGAAACCGTCGAGGACAAGACGGCGAAAGCGGTCAAGACGTCGTAGTGTGACAAAGCGGTAGGGGCTGGTGCCATAGAGCGTTCTGAAGTCGCGTGACAGGCTCCAGCGCTCTCTCCCGCTAGCCTGCTCGAGCATTTCCAACGTAATGCCCAAGTGCATATTTTCCAGGATGAATGCTCTGGCGCGTTCGGCAGAGAGATAATCCAGACGCTTACGGCCACGCGACTTACCCGCGACGGCACGCAACGCCATTGCCAGGTCATACAGGGCGTCCTGTTCCTCCAGCGTCTCCATAGGGTTATCCATCGCTTGCACAAATGCTTCGCTGGCATGGTAAAGGCGCGGATCGTTCGAAAGCCCACCGGCGATAAAGGGCAAAGGTTCGCCCCCCAAGATTGTCTGGATCAATGCTGGATCAACGTAAGCCATACGGTAATGAAAACCTGCTTGCGTGCCGGCCATGCAGTCATGAAGTTCATCGGGGTGAAGCACGAGCGTGTTGCCCTGCACCCCGTGGCGTAGCGAACCCTTGTAGTGAAAACTCTGCACGCCCGCCAGCGTGCGACCTATCGAGTAGGTGTCGTGACGGTGTGGGTCGTAGCCGTGGCTGCCGAACCAGGCTTCGATACGCTCGATGCTACCGGGTTGAGTGCTGCGAATAACCCAGTCAGAGGTGCTCGGTTGGCCTTTTTTCCGGTCCATGCCAGTATTTTCCAGTTTCTGCGCAGTCGTCGCGGTTTTCCTTTTCGGGAATATACAAGTACTCGCAGTCGGATATCTCCTTTTGACCCAGGCTGGGAAAAAAATCGACGCTCGCCGTTAGCTCAAGCCACTGTTGAATTGATCACTGACCAGTTCAGCCAGCATCCGCACAGGTTCGGTAAAGCTTCGGCGAGAATGATGTATCAGCCCGATATCACGGTGAAACGTGCGCACGTCGAGATCGAGTGCCCGGACACCGGCTGGCCAAGGACTGGCTGCACAGCACGCTTGGCGGTTGTCCCACCGTCGTTGAGCCCAGGCTTTCGTAAAGCCTGAGCAGCATGTTCGCGAAGGGGTCTTATCAGCCACTATCGCCTCAGTTGACACACCGCCTTCGCGAACAAGCCCACAGGTGAGCCGTGGTTAATTGTCGATTGGCGTGATGATCTCAATCCGCGTAATCCCCACCCGTTCAGCCTGCGCAATTATCTCTTGGGGTGTCGAGTCCGCCGTGGGCATGACCAGGCCATTTTCCGCATCGCCCAGATGCAGTTCCAGCAGATGCATCGCAGCCTCGTGTTCGGCCAGTTGTGGCGGTTTGAGTTGGAACAGATGAGTACGAGGCTCGTCGTTGAAACGGTATTGCAAAAGGTAGTTGTGCATGGTGTCACCCGCGTGTGAAGGAAGAAGCCACTGATTATCCTGACGCACCGGTCAGTTATTAGTTCAACGGCATGGCGACTGCGACTTACTGGCGGTAAACAGATAAATCTTGGCGCTCAATCCAAACTTTTCGCCGCGCCGGGCGTCCTTTCCTTACACTCCCCCAAAAGCTGAGCACAGCTAAGGACTGGCGATGACCTTCTTCATTTTTCTTCTGGCCTGCGCGGCTGCCGCGAGCACAGGCGTCATTTTCAAACCGGGCCCCTGGTATGCATCGCTGACCAAACCTGGCTTCACACCGCCCAACTGGGCGTTTCCGGTGGCCTGGACGGTGATCTATCTGTTGCTGGCCTGGGCCGGATACCGACTGAGCCTGATCCCCGGCAGCCAAACGGTGATGGCGTTATGGGCGGCGCAGATCGCGCTCAATACCCTGTGGACGCCGGTCTTCTTTGGCGCCCACAACGTTTTCGCCGCCATGGTGATCCTGACGCTGCTCTGGCTGGTCGTCGCGGCCATGGTGGTGATGGCGTTGCAGCTTGATCTGGTCACCGGCCTGATCCTGTTTCCCTATCTGGCTTGGTTGTGTGTCGCCGCTGCGTTGAATTTTTCCATCTTGATCAAGAATCGCGGATGACTAACCCACGCAGCAAGACGCCTTGGCCACAGGGCGAGCGGGAATTGGCGCAAGTGCGTGACTTCAACAAGAAGCTTGCTTGGTTACCGCGCTTTAAGATTCGCAATCGCGTCCTGCCACGGATGATTCAAGCACTGCTGCGCGCCAGTCAGATCGGTGGCGTGAGCCAGTTGCTCAAGCACGGCCTCAAGGCTGAAAGAAAAGTGATCGAGACGGACGGCGTGCCGGTGGCCGTGCGGATCATCAGGCCACGCGGCCGAGCCAAAGGCGTCGTGCTGGATTTTCATGGCGGCGGCTGGGTGATCGGCAACGCGCAGATGAATGACAATTTCAACATCGCCATCGTCAAGGCGTGCGACGTGACAGTGGTCTCGGTGGACTATCGGCTGGCGGTCTCGACGCCGATTGAGGGCATCATGGAAGACTGCGTTGCCGCGACTCGCTGGTTATTGGGTGAACGCGAGTTTGCCGGCCTGCCGGTGATTGTCGTTGGCGAATCGGCCGGGGCTCATCTGGCGGTGGCAACCTTGTTGGCGCTGAAACAGTCGCCGGGTTTACTGCCAAAGATCAGCGGCGTGCTGTTGTATTACGGCGTCTACGATCTGACCGGCACCCCGAGCGTGCGCGCAGCACCACCGGACACGCTGGTGCTGGACGGCCCCGGCATGGTGGCGGCGCTGCGCATGCTCACGCCGGATCTGAATGATGAGCAACGCCGGCAACCGCCGTTGTCACCGTTGTATGGCGACTTCAGCGGCTTCCCGGCGGCGCTGATGTTTGCCGGCGAACTGGACCCGCTGCGCGACGATACCCTCGAAATCGCCCAGCGCTGGAGGACGTCAGCACCTGTCGAGGTGTACCAACTGCCCTCTTCACCCCATGGTTTTATTCACTTTCCGACCGCTATTGCCAACAGCGTGCTGGCGTACAGCCGTGAGTGGATCACGGGGCGAGTTAATGCGTGCACTGTGCTTACCCCCCCTTCTTGAGTCCTGGATACCGTCTGCGTTATTCGCGCCGTTCAACCTTGGAATCGGCCAACGCGCCCTCATAACAGTCGCTATACCCAACATCCCCAAAGGGAAGGACAAACCATGACCAGTCAAACCGAAACCGCCATCCTCGCCGGCGGCTGCTTCTGGGGCATGCAAGATTTGCTGCGGCGCTATCCGGGTGTGTTGCAAACGCGGGTTGGCTACACCGGCGGCGATGTGCCGAACGCCACTTATCGCAATCATGGCAATCACGCCGAAGCCATCGAAATCGTTTTCGATCCCGCGGTGATCAGCTACCGGCAGATCCTTGAGTTTTTCTTTCAGATACACGACCCCAGCACGCCCAACCGTCAAGGCAACGATCGCGGCCCCAGCTATCGTTCAGCGATCTATTACCTCAGCGAAGAGCAACTCGACATCGCCGAGGACACCGCTGCCGACGTCGACGCCTCACAGCTATGGCCTGGCCGAGTGGTGACCGAAATCGAACCGGCGGGACCGTTCTGGGAAGCGGAACCGGAGCACCGGGACTATCTGGAGCGCATCCCGAATGGCTACACCTGCCACTTCATTCGTCCGAACTGGAAACTGCCCAAGCGTGCCTGAGGTCCAGTCTCACGCTGTCATCGTTGTTCGCAATCGACTCAAATGAGGCCCGACGCCTTTGCGTCGGGCCAGTGGCGTTTTTAAAAGACAAACGTCATCAGTGCGTTGAACACCAAAGCCGCGACAAAGCCCAGAGGTGCCGCGCGAAACAGGAGTTGCTGAAACAGCGAGGCGCGGCTCTGCTCCGTAGGGCACGAGCCGAGGATCAGGCTGCCACCCGAGGAGAACGGTGAGATAGAGGTGGCTTGGGCGCCCACGACAATGGCAACAAACAGGATCATCGGATCGAGCCCCAACGTCGAAGCAATCGGCGGCACCATCGGGAACAGCGCAGGCGTCACGACCCCCAGCGTGCTGGAGAACAGCGACATGAAAGCCGCCACGACGCCGAAGACGATCGGCACCATGATCGGCGGGATGCTACTGCCCATCCACGAGGCCAGCACGTCGATGGTCCCGGCCTTGATCGCAACCGAAATCAGCATGCCCACGCCGCAAATCATGATCAACGTACCCCAAGGTACGGTCGCCATGACTTTGCGCTCGTCGCCCAGTTTGAGCAGCAGCGCAATCACCGAGAACAGACTGGCGATCAGCCCGATGTCCATCTTCGAATTGATAAAGCTCACCGTAGCGTTGGCCGGGAAGACGATATGCGCGATGGGCGCGGCCAGTACGATCGCCATCATCGCCAGCGTCAGCCAAAGCGTGGTTTTCTGATCGCGATTCAACGGCGTAGGCTCGGTCACCACATAAGCGCTGGCTTTCATCGCCTTGCCGTGGCCCGTGAGGAACACCAAGCCTGAAATCACCAGAAGAGGTATCACCAACGTGCTGGCGAAAATCGCTGCTGAGTTGATGAAAGCGTCATTTTCCGGAATCCCCGCGTTGACCATCAATCCACGGAAGATGATGCCGCTCTGGCTAGAGACGAAATTGGCCCCGCTCAACGCGCCGTAGTTTACCGCCATGCCGCCAATGATCAGGCTCATGCCCGTGCGTTCGCAGAGCAGCAACGTGATCGGCGCCATGAATGCCAGCACCGTGTAATAACCCGCGCCCATCCCTGAAATGACGGTCGCGGTGAAGAAGACCGCAAACGGCAACAGTTGCGGCATCGACCGGCTGCGATAAATCAGATGCTCAGCGAGTTTTTCAAGGGTGCCGTTGACCGTGGCGAAGCTGTAGAACAGGCAAACCGAGAAGATAATGAAGAAAATCTTCAGCGGCCACATGCCGATGACTTCCGACGGGCTGAGGCCCATGCCGTAACAGCCGATCAGGTAGGCAAACGCGATGGCGAACAGACCGATATTGATCTTGGTTTTGTAACCAAGGGCGACGGCGACAACGATTGCTGCGACGACGAGCAGGCTCATCATGATGGAAGTCCTATTGTTGTTATTGATTGTTTAGCGGGAAACGTTGAATCCGAACAGCGTTGCCGGATTTTCCTTCAACACTTGGGCGCGCTCGCCCGCATCCGGCAGCAACCTTTCGATGAAGGCCACCTGCTGGTCATAGCTCGTTTGATCTTCGAACTGGGTGTTGGGCCAGTCGCTGCCCCAGAGGAGTCGCTGGATGCCACCGCTCGCCTCGCGCAGCAGTGCCAGCACTTGCGTTGCCTGGGCCAGATCGGATTGGCTACGGTAGGGAGCGGACAATTTGAGCCATACGTGCGTGTCTGCCAGCAGTGCGAGAAAAGCCGTATGAGCGGGATTCTCAAGATCGATGCCACCTGTCGGCAGGCCAAAGTGGTCAATCACAACCGTCACGCCGCACGCCCTGATGACGGGCACGATCAGTGCCAGATCATCGATGCCCCGCTGAACCTCCACCTGCCAGCCGCGCCGTGCCAAACGCACGAACAGCGCAACCCAAGCGGGACTGCTGTAGTCGGCCAGTGTCTTGCCAATCAGGTTCAAACGGATGCCCACCACACCGGCCTCGGCCAATTCATCCAATCGACTTTCGCTGACATCAGCGTCGACGACCGCCACCGCACGCAGGCGTTTTGGATAGCGGCGTAACGCGTCAAGCATGAAGTGATTGTCGGTGCCCAGAAAGCTCGGCTGAATCAACACGCCGTGTGACAAGCCATTGCGATCAAGATGGTCCAGATACTGCTCAACCAAAGCATCGTAATGCGGGCTGTAGCGACGGCTGGCAACCATCGCCAGGTCTTGGCGGAAGATGTGGGCGTGGGTGTCCACACCACTGAGGGCAGGCGTATGGGGACTGGTCATAAACAGATAACCCTGAGCGATTGTTGTTATGGCTAACGATCTGCAGCGTTCGTGAGATCGGACGATGAGGCCCAAGCGACGGTTGGCGGCAGATTCATATAAATACATCTATTCATATATATGACTACACCACCATATATTCAGCGCTAGATATCTGTCAAACGACTTGTTGGTGATAAAGTAGCGGCGCCTGCCGGAATGGACTGCCCCAAAAATGAACGCCTCGACACTCGGATACGACGAGCGCTTGCCGCTTTATCAGCGCCTGCGAGAAGAAATGCTCGCCAAGATCGCCTCTGGCGAATGGACGCCAGGGGCGCCCATTCCCACCGAAGCGGAGTTGACCAAACACTACGGTGTCGCGATCGGCACGGTGCGCAAGGCTGTGGAAACGCTGGTCAATGAAGGCCTGCTCCTGCGCAGCCAGGGCCGCGGCACCTTCGTGCGCCGACCTAATTTCGACGCCTCGCTGGCGCGCTTCTTTCGGCAGGTGAATGCCAGCGGCGGACGCGAAATACCCACCAGTCGCATCCTTGCCAAAACGCTGCAAAAACCATCGCTAGCCGTGGCCAATGCGCTAAAGCTGCAAGACGGCGAGCACGTCGTGAGCATGGAACGCCTTCGGATGGTCGAAGGCCGCACACTGTTTCACGAGGACATCTGGCTACCCGCCACACGTTTTGGCGCATTGCTGAGCATGGATTCCGAAAGTTTCGGCGAGCTGCTCTACCCTTTGTATGAAACCCAGTGCGGCCAATGCATCGCCTCGGCGAGCGAGACGCTGACGGTGGGGGAAGCCGACCCGGCCATGGCCACAATCCTCTCGATCAAGGAAGGCTCCCCGGTCGTCACCATCGAACGCACCGCATTGGGGTATGACCGCAGCCCACTCGAATACCGAATTTCCCGGGCGGCGGCGGAAGGCTTCAGGTACCAGATCGATATTTCTTGAGGCGTTGGGTGAGGCGCAGCATGCGAATCGCCCGGTAGCGCCCCCTCCCACCCCCGATGGAACTACGTTTATGCCAACCTCGCAAACCCGCCCTTCCCCCGCACCACTGCTCAAACCCGACGAAACGGTGGTGCTGTTCGACGGCGTGTGCAAGTTGTGCAATGGCTGGGCGCGGTTCTTGATTCGGCATGATCATCAACGCCGTGTGCGCCTGGCGGCCGTGCAGTCGCCCGAGGGGCAGGCGCTGCTCGCGTGGGCAGGTTTGCCGGTGGACCAGTTCGACAGCATGGCGGTGATTCGTGACCGACATTACTGGGAGCGATCCGATGCGTTTTTCGAAGTCATTGGCCAATTGCCCGCCCGTTGGCAACCGCTAAAACTGCTGCACGTCTTCCCACGCGGGCTGCGGGACTGGGCTTACGACCGCATTGCATTGAATCGTTATCGGTTGTTTGGCAAATACGATACATGCCTTGTGCCGAACCCGGATCACGAAGCACGTTTTGTGAAAATGACGACGCCGCCTGCGGCTAAACCAGAAAACTGATCAGTTGAACCGGTGTCAGCTTCGTCACCATCATCAGCACAATCACGAACATCCCGGCAAAACCGGCAACGCCCATCCAGAACCACTTTCTGTAAACGGCTCGGTAGTTTTCATCGAGCCCCTTCCCGGCCTCCCCCGCGCTCGACGCCATCGCGCAAAGCCTTTTCTGCAAGAGCAAAACCGGCAACCAAAGCGCCCCGACGCAAAAGAAGATGATCAACGAAGTCGCCACCCACTCCGTGGTCATGGGCAGGCCCGAGAGTTTCATCAGAAAAAAGCCTGTGATGATTTGCACCAAACCGGCCGGCGTGGTGATCCAGGTGTCGAAGCGCACCACCATGCGGGCGACGTGTGCGATCACCAACGGGTTGGCCGTACGGCTGGCGGCGATCAAATACAGGTAGGAACCCATGCCGAACCCGAACAGGAAAATCGCCGCGATGACGTGCAGGTACTTCAGGCCCAGATAGAGCATGCTCAGTGCGGCCCTTTGGAGAAGTTCACGGCCAGGCTCAGATTACCCGGATCGTTGATGGCCGCCATGTATTCGTCGACGCTGATTTCGCCGACGCAAGGCCGGGCACCAGGTCGCGGTACATAGCCTTGGGCCATTTTCACGGCCAGTGCCACCGCTGCGCAGCTGGGGATTTGCGGGCCTTTGTCATTCAGGGCAGTCAGTTGCGCGGTCATCGCCAGCGGCAAGCCATCAACATCGAGCCCGTGAACGTCGATGTACATCGCGCTTTTGCCGTCGCCGAAACGTTCGAATCGCACGCCCAGACGGTGCAAGCGCGCAGCCCAGCGAACGTGGTCGTGAACCAGCCCGATCTTCAGCGCCTGCGCCAGCAGACCGTTGGCGATACCGCCGAGCTTCAACCCCGCGCCGGCCTTGAAACTCAGGGTGTGCGCGCCATAGCGGCTGGCGAAAATATCCATGTCCGGCACATCGACATTGGCCAGTAAGCGAGTGCCCAGTGGCGGCATTTTACGCAGGGTCAGATCCTGCCAGCCCGGCACCTCATGCACCTTGCCGTTCTTGAGTTGCTTGATGGGTTTGCCGGCGTAGGCCAGCACACCTTCGATCGTCGACAGCCCCGGCATCTTCGCCGACGACGAGATGCCATGTTCAATCGTGTCGATGCGTGAGAAGTGATGGCGCTGCTGATCAATGATCGCCGACGACAACGTCGGCACCGAACTGCAGCCGCTAAGAACAGCCACGCCCGCCGCTTTCGCCCGCGCATCAAGGACGCCCACGCCATTGACGAAAGTCCGACAGTCCGCAAGGTCGCAGTAACTAACCCCAGCCGCAATACAGCTCTCGGCGACCGCATAGGGTTGCCCTTGAAACGGGCCTCCTGTGTGGACGACCAACTGGATGTTCATCGAGCGCAACGCCGCACTGAACGCGCTGCCCATGGCATCGCCGCACCAGCCTTCGCAGACATTACCCGACTGGCGGTTCAACTCATCGACCTTGCGCTGCAACTTGTGCTGATCACGCCCCGAAAGCACCAGCTCGACGCCCTGCATCAGCGCCAGATGCTTGCAAACGATGCTACCGAAGTTGCCGTAGCCCCCCACCACCATCACCCTGAACGGCATTCAATTCTTCCCTAACTGACAGGCTGTATTGAGCCACTGACGGAGGCTCATCTAACGGCGGGAAGAATATAGCGCCGAGCGTCAGCAGGCCAATCAACAAATCCAGGGCGCTGGCCCGTCAGCAAGCAGATCTCTGCGGTGAGGTCGCAAATTAAATGAACCCCCCACGCCACACGCCCCCTAACAAAGACCATCAGGAGGTAGCCAATGCAAAATGAAATCGTATGGATCGTACTGGCGGCAGTTCTTCTGCTCATCGAGCTTTGGGCCATCAACCGGGTACGCAAAAGCGAGGGGAAGTCGAATAACAAGGGGGTATGGATTGTGCTGATCGTATTTGTGCCGCTGTTCGGGCTGATTGCCTGGGCGATCGCAGGCCCCAAACATATCAGCCAGGACACCGCGTCACATCCCGGTCGCTAAAAAGCACTGTGCCGGCTTCGCGTTTAAAAACTTCGCGGTCTTCAGGCCGATACCGTCAAATTCCGCCAGGCGTTTCTCGGGCGCCTGGCAATCGGTACTGTGCGGGTCAGTAGCGTTAACGCTCAGCTGCGAAAATGCGCTCCACTTGACCACCCGTTTGTATTCGCTCTGACCAGCAATTGCACCGGGTTCGACCAACACGCGTTGAAACCATGGTCGGCAGAGAACAGTCAGAAGCGGCCTCCACGATCAGGAGATCGGAAACGTCGGCTAAACCTGGCTCTGAAGTCCATCTATGACGTGATGTAGCCTTTAGCATCATCCTTGCAGACGATTATTGAGGCTTTTCTGAATCGACTGGAATGGCCGTCGGGATTTGCCATGAAGGTTTTCTGCCGTCCTGACTGTCGAAAATACGTCGCGCCTTGCGGAAGTCCTCAACGTTCTCGACGACCCACGTCCAGATGGGGGACATACGGATCAGCAGTCCCATCCCCAGTGGCGTCAGCTCGTACTCGACGCGTGGGGGAATTTCACCGAACTCCCGCCGAACCAGTAGGCCATCGCGCTCCATGGAGCGTAGCGTCTTCGTCAACATCCGCTGAGTTACACCAGTCATCTGCCTTTTTATCTCGGCATGGCGCATCGTGCCGTATACCCCCAGGGCATGAAGAATACCCAACGACCAGCGGCTGCCTGCATGAGCAAGCACTTCTCGCCTCACCCCATCATCGTCTTCTCTGAGCGTTCGGCAGATTGCTTCTGCCTGGCTGAGAGCTTCCTGATCGGTCATTTCTTTGTCTGGTATCACAGGTGTGCCTTCTTACGAGCGCTGCCGAATCGTGCAAGCATTTGCCGATCTTACAGGCAACAGGTTTCTGGAGAAATCATGACCGAAATGACTCGTCTTCCCCCCCAATCCATTCTCGTTCTAGGCGCCGGAGAGCTCGGGCTTCCGGTTTTGCGCAATCTTGCGCGAGTAGCAAAGCGCGCGCCCGGTTCCACAATTAGCGTCCTGCTTAGGGGCTCGACCATCAACACTCAGGCGCCCGAGAAAAAGGGCGAAATCGATGAACTTCGGGGACTCGGCATCCAGATGGTGGCCGCAGACTTGGTGAACGATTCGATCGATCAGCTGGCTGAAGTGTTCGCACGCTTCGATACCGTCATAGGGTGCGCAGGCATGGTTGCGGGCCGGGAAACCCCGATGAAGCTGGCTACAGCAGCGCTCAAGTCCGGTGTAAAACGCTACTTCCCATGGCAATTTGGTGTCGACTTCGAGGTAATCGGTAGGGGCAGTCCTCAGGATCTGTTCGATGCTCAGCTTGATGTACGCGAATTGCTTCGCGCCCAGGACAAAACTGAATGGGTAATCATCTCGACAGGCATGTTCACCAGCTTCCTTTTTGAGCCTGTATTCGAAGTGGTTGACTTCGAAAACGATACCGTGAACGCGCTAGGCAGTCTTGAGAACAGCGTGACGCTCACGACGCCATACGACATTGGTGCGCTGACAGCGGCAATCGTTTTCTTCGAACCTCACTTGCGCAACCAGATCGTGTATCTATCGGGAGACACGGTGACGTACGCAGAGGTTGCGAGCCTCCTTGAACGTGTACTGGGGCGCCCGTTCAAACGTAACGTGTGGACTGTTCCGTACCTGATCCGGGAATTGGAGAAAGATCCGACTCACCACATCAAGAAGTACCGCGCTGTGTTTGCCCAAGGCAGAGGTGTGGCTTGGCCGAAAGCGGGCACTTTCAACGAGCAGCAGTCGATTGAGGTAACGACTGCCGAGCATTGGGTTCGGAAAAACCTCGCAAACATCTGAACGCAAAAGCAGCGCAACCTTCTGCCTCACAATCTGGCGCAACAAGCGCCCAAGGTTGTGAGTGGCTGCTCAGGTCGAATGCAAATGGCTAGGCAAGTCCGTGCAATTACCCACTCAGCTCACCAGCAAGGCTTCATGGACATTGATGACGGGGACAGCTATCTGTACACGCTGGCTATCGAGCCAGCCTCTGGTTCTAACCACATCAAAAATCTGCCCCTGTTCAATCAACGCCAACAAGAGCTCGTCGGCCACTCGATATCGCCCGCATTCGGGGCAATCTCTTTCTTCCCATGGGCCGTGACAGTGAATCCGCTCGGCGGCGCCTGCACACACAAGACAGCTCATCGCACTTACCTTTTATAGTTTTAATCGGCCAGACCGAGTTGATGCGGTGGATGGCCGGTCGACCGGCATAAACCCGTAAAGTTCTTCGCGTTGACGTTTTCAATACAAACACGTCGCATTTGTCGTGCCATGAGACCTGTATGAGAGCGTTGAGGGTGAGCTGCAAAAGAGATGTGGCCGCGAGTAACATGGTCGCTTATTGCTAAGAAGCCATTGCTGAGTACACGGAGTCATCCACATGGAAGTCATCAATCAATTACAACCCATCGAATGTGCCGACATGCTGGACATTCGACGCGAGATCGACAGTCTGGACCACGCCGTAATCAAGCTGTTGGGCAAGCGTTTCCAGTACGTGCTGGCAGCCTCGAAATTCAAGACTTCAGCAACATCCGTGCGTGCGCCGGATCGCTTCAAAGCCATGCTCGCAACGCGCCGAGAGTGGGCGCAGACCGAAGGTCTGAATCCGGACGCCATCGAGAAAATGTACAGCGATCTGGTGAATCACTTCATTGCCGAAGAGATGGCGCATTGGTCGGTGCATCAATCCACCTCCTCAGTTGAGAATTGAGGCGTGGGCACAGCGTTTGAAGACCGACCAGTGATATTTGTCTAACGATTTTGATCAGGAGCCTCACCCATCATGGATGAAACCATCACCTATCGAACCGCAACTGCCGACGATGCGTTGACCCTGTGCGAGTTGGGCCAATTGCTTAACGCCGTGCACCACGCTGGGCGCCCCGACATATATGCGGCGGCCACCGACGATTTTTCCCGCGACCTGCCGCACTGGTCAGGGGTTTTCGAGAAACCGGATCATGCAGCCTTCATCGCCCATGTGGGTGATCAGGCCGCGGCGTTCATTACGGCCAATCTGTCGGCCAGCTCCGGGCCGCTGATGCAGCGACAGAATGTAGTCCGTATCGGCTCGGTGTGCGTAGCCGAGCCGTTTTCGGGCAAAGGGATTGGTCGTGCGCTGATACAACTCGTCAAGGACTGGGCCGTTGAGCATGACGCTCAGGATTTGCGCCTGACGGTTTGGCCGTTCAATGAGCGCGCTGCGCGTATGTACGCCGAGTTCGGATTCGAGCAACGCGCCGTCGAGATGGGGATGCGGCTGGTATGAGCAGGCAAGCCCGACTCATAATGATCGTCCTCGGCTTGCTGGTCGGCAAAAGCGTTGAGCATACTTGATGGCACCGCTGACATTGGGATGATCCAAACCGCCACCCTACCCGACTGCGTCGGCGACTAGCTAAACCGATCGGCCCGGCGGGTATCCGCTGGGCCGATGTCATATGTGTCATGGAACGCAAACACCTGAATCGTAGGCAGACGACTGTCTTGCAGAACTAACAACCCGAGTAAAAAACATGAATCGTCAGAAAAAACTGAAGCAGTTGTTCAAGGAAAAGGCCAAAAAGGCCAGCGCCAAATTAGCCCCGAAAAAGCCGAAATACATCAGTAAGGCTGACCGGGCGAAGCTGGAGACTGAAGCGGGTTCTGACTCGTTGATTTCCTCTGAGGGTTGACCCAGGCTCCAGGTCCAAAGCACCTAGGGACACGAATCAGATTGACCCATTGAAACAAGCGATCAGCTTTACGCATCAGGTGTGCTCGACTGAGTACCCTGCGCAAGCTCAATAGCTGCCTTGATGGCGGCCCGGGCTTGAGGGCTGTTCTTCCAGCAAGTCGATCCCGTTGCTGCCGATGCCTGAGCGACGATGTCACAAACATTGGCTTTGCTGAGCGCCGCCAGCGAGTCAATGCCCATCTGCTCAAGGCGAGCAATAACGGCCGGCCCCACGCCCCTCAGGGCCAGCAAGGCATTATGTTCCGTCAGTGGAAATGGCATCCGTAAACTCCTTTTATCGGCCAATGAGGCAAGCGGAGTTTGCCCGACGAGAGATGGCACCTCAATAGATGGGCGCCATCATCACGGCGTTTAGCGACCCATCGATACCCTGTGTTCAGCCAGCTTTACCCGTCAACCACGCTCCCCAGAACAGACTGCTGAAAAACCGCGTAGCCTCGCCAAACCCGGTCTCATGCAGCAGTGCCTGAACCGCCGCCTCGGAATGCGGCGGGTCTGCCCCCTGAAGAATCTTGCCAAGCTTGGCCCTCACCTCCTCCGCGCTGGCGCCCTGCTGCCGCCAACGCTGCCCCCATGCCGCCAGTAATAGAGGTTGGCTGGCGTAGGCGTAATAGTTGCCCGCCACGATCAGTGGCGCGCCCGGTTTCAAGCGAGCTTCAATTGATCGCAGGATTGCTCTCTTTGGCTCATCGCCCTTCAGATGATGAAGCACGCCAATCAACGTCGCCGCGTCGAACAACTGATAGGCCGGCAAGTCATCGACATGCCCGAGATGCACTTGCGTTCTGTGCAGCAAATCGTTGGCCTGCAAATGCTGCATCGCGGCTTCGAGCATTGGTTCGGAAGGATCAACCGCCATGAAACGCCAGTGCGGCTCCAGCGCAGCCATCGCAATGATTTCCTGCGCCGTACCGCCAGCGCCTACGACCAATACGTTTGCCGCGTGTGAATGACCAAGACTCGCTGCCAACATGCATGCCGCCAAATCGTGGCAGGCGTCGTAGCCGGCCAGCGCGATTCGACTTTGCTTGGCGTATTCGTTGGCGCGAGAAGTGTCGAATTTTTCGGCAGGGGTGGGAGCTGATGGGTTCAACGGACGATTCTCCTTGTCTTTGGGGCAAGGTACGCCTTGAACTCGACTAAGAAAAATTCGTTAATTTTATGTGCTGCATTCCTGTCGGGAATGCAGATTGGGTGCAGCTACCGGAGAACCTGCGCGTAAACGGACAGCTCACGTTCAATACGTCGGTCCACATCGTAGAGGCAGCATTGGCGGGACTTGGCATTGCCTACCTGCCCGAGGAGGAATTTGAGCCCGATCTTCAGGAAGGCCGACTCATGCGCATCCTGGAAGACTGGTGCCCCCCTTTCGCGGGCTACTATTTGTATTACCCCAGCCGACGCCAGCCCTCCCCGGCATTTGCGCTGGTTTCCAATGCACTGCGCGAGACGTTTAACGGTTGAAAATTGCACAATCGCGTGAAAAATTCGCAGCCGTTCAATATCGAGCGCTTCACTCATGGCTTACAAATCCTGCATGCAGGCTGGTAGCCGGTGGCACTGGCGTCAAATGGGGTGCCGCCGACCTGTGGGTTTACAGCTTGCCACTGCTGGCGGTTCTCTCATTGGCAGGAAGCGTACAGCCGGATGGCTTGCAAACACCATCCTAGAGCCTTCGTACCTTCGCGCCAGTTTAGAATGCCGTTTCGATAGAGCGTCGGCTGTCTGCTTTAGGGTGTACTATCAGAATCTATTCATCAGATATCAGTTATCCATGTCCACGCTTAGCGAAGAGAGCCGTCAGATCGTAGCTTCTCTGACGCACCGCGTTGGTCCCAACGCTGACATTGCACAGATCGCCCATACGATCACATTGACCTTGCGGGATATGGACGCTGCCCTCACGCCCATCATCGGCCAGCAAGGGGTAATTGCGCTTTATCGCCGCAGCCTCCATCTGAGTATCTCCACCCATTCACGTCTGGCCGGCACCTACGACAGTGTGCAGACCATGGACCTGACAGCCCTCAAGGCCGTACTTGTCGAGCAAACGCAAGCCGATGCACTGTTTTTTGGTGAAGTGTTGCTGACGACCTTTTACGCGCTGCTGACCACGTTGATCGGGCCTTCGCTCACCGCACGATTGCTTCGTGGCGTGTGGGAACCTTCTTTGAGCGACATCCCTTCGCAGGAAAATTCTCCATGAGCACCAAAGTGACTATCAACCGCCTGGCCACCGGTGTGCCAGGACTGGACGAGGTGCTGGGCGGAGGTTTGCCGGAGTTTTCGTTCAACCTGATCGCCGGCCCGCCGGGATGCGGCAAGACCACGCTGGCGCACCAGATGATGTTTGCCTTGGCGACCCCCGAACGCCCGGCGCTGTTCTTTACGGTGCTCGGCGAACCGCCGCTGAAAATGCTGCGTTATCAGCAGCAATTCGATTTTTTTGACAACGAAGCGATTAACCACTCGATTCGTTACGTCAACCTGGCCGATGACACCCTGGCCGGCAATCTGGATGAAGTGCTGCGGCGCATCGTCAGCGAGGTGCAAACCCACTCCCCGGCGCTGGTGTTCGTCGACTCGTTTCGCTCCGTGGTGCTGGCCAGCCAGACTCAGGACAACCCGAACAACAACTTGCCGCAGTTCGTTCAGCAATTGGGCATGTTGATGACCACCTGGCAGGCGACGACCTTCCTGATCGGCGAATACTTCACCGAAACCGACACCAACCCGATTTTTACCGTAGCCGATGGGCTGATCTGGCTGCGCCAAAGCGTTCAGCGCAACTCCATGGTGCGCAAGATGGAAATCATGAAGATGCGCGGCCAACCGACATTGCCCGGGTTGCACACGTTTCGCATCGCAACGTCGGGGATCAAGGTCTTCGCACCTGCGGCACTCAACCCGGTTGAGGCGCCACTGGAGTTTCCGATCAAGCGCCTGAAAATGGGCGTTCCGGCGCTCGACGAGATGTTAGGTGGCGGCCTGCCCCGTGGCTACTCGTTGCTGGTCGCCGGGCCATCGGGCTCGGGCAAAAGCATTCTGGCCGGGACTTTCCTCGCTGAAGGCGCGCGTAATGGCGAAACCGGCGTGATCGCAGTGTTCGAACAACGGCCCAACCACTCCCAGAACGCCACTCTTGTGGACCTGATCCGCAATGGAAAAGTCGGCCTGGTGGACAGCCGCGCCCCGGACCTGTCCATCGACGAAATCGTGCACTTGTTGTTGAGTGAGATCAGTCGACTGAAGGCGTCCCGCGTGGTCATCGACTCGCTGTCGGGTTTCGAACTGGCACTCGCACCGACCTTCCGCGAGGACTTTCGCGAGTCGCTCTCGCGCATGGTCACTGCGCTGACCAGCGTCGGGGTCAGCGTGTTGCTGACTTCAGAACTGGAAGACCGCTACACCGACCTGCGTTTCAGCCCTTACGGCACGGCATTTCTCACCGACGCGATCATCGTCCAGCGCTACATTGAAGTTGAGAGTCGCTTGCTGCGCATCATGGCCGTGGTCAAGGTCAGGGCCAGTGCACACTCCGATGAACTGCGCCAGTATCAGATCGACGATAACGGCTTGCACATCGGCGCCAAGCTGCCAGATCAGGAAGGCCTGCTTGGAGGCCGGCCAACCCGTCAGCGTCTTGGCAAAGACTAGGGATGAGCGAACTATCATGTACGAGGCCAACGGCAAGAACGAACAAGCGTTGGGCACGGCGGCTCGCGAACTGTTCCTGCTCGGCCAGAAAACCGTCGAAGCACGAGCAGTGCTGGCGGCGCTGAACAAAGAATTGAGCGAAGCCAATACCCAGCGTGCCGATAGTCGGCAAATCGAGCAACTGATCGAGGCCAATCAACAATTGGTTCTGGCCATTCTTACGGCACAGTCGGATGCGGAAAAACCCCAGCACACCGCCGAAGAACAACAGCGCTATCTGGAAATGCGCGAAGCCAACGAACAGTTGGTGCTCGCCGTCCTCAGCGCGCAACACCTGCAAGCCTCGGCCGAACAAAGCTTGGCCCAGCAACGCAACACCCTCACGCTGGTGGCGCATGAACTGCGTAATCCGCTCACCCCCATCAGTATGATCGCCGGTCGATTGGTGAGGGTGCCGAGTGAGGAGTTGCCGCGGATGCAGGCGCTGATCGAAGGTCAGGTGCAGCATATGTCTCGATTGGTAGAAGACTTGCTCGACGTCTCACGCGCTAGTACCGGGAAGTTTCGTCTTGATCGCTGCAGTGTCGATATGATTCAGACCATCCATGAGGCCATTGAAATCTGTCGCCCGGTCATGCTCGCTAACGAGTTGCATTTCAGCGCGCAGTTACCTGAATACGCGTTGATGGTCGATGGCGATCCGGCGCGGCTTTCTCAGATTCTCGGCAACCTGCTAGGCAATGCTGCCAAGTACACACCAGCCGGTGGCAACGTCACACTCTCGGTCACGGCCGAAGATAATCTAATGCGACTTTGTATCTGCGATACAGGGATCGGCATTTGCGCCAAGTCACTGCCTTTTATCTTCGAACCCTTTGTTCAGGACGTTCACGCCATCGGGTTCAACGGGGCCGGTCTCGGTATCGGCTTGACGGTGGTACGGGAGTTAGTCGAAGTTCACGGTGGCACCGTAACGGCCTTTAGCAAAGGGGATGGAAAGGGGAGCAAGTTTGTAGTGACGCTACCGCTAGTGAACTGTCCAGCAGAACCCACCCTGAAAGCCCCCGTTTAACACTAACGGCGCTGATGCTAAAAAAGACTCTCCCCGTACGCCATCAAGGCTACAAAACCTAGCGCCGTAACCTCCGACTACGCCAGGAACCGCCGATTTGTGCACCTGGACAGCGGGTTCTATCGTTCGTCGCTCACTCAAAACAGTGTTCGAGTTTGTTAGCTAAGCCTCTGCAACCTCTACCCTGTTGCGTCCAGCTGACTTGCCTTCATAGAGCGCGCAATCGGCCCGTGCAATGGCGTCGCTGAGCGCCTCCTCAGCGCGGTATTGAGTGATGCCGATGGACAGAGTAATGCTGACCTTTTGGCCATTACTGTAAATCTCCAATGCCTGGACCGCCTTGCGTATGCGCTCCGCGCTATCAGTTGCATGGCTAAAATCCGTGTCCGGCAATATGAAAAGAAACTCTTCGCCTCCCCAGCGGCCGATAAAATCTTGCTCTCGCATTGAACATTTGAACAATTGGCTCACTGCTTCGAGTACACGATCACCGGTATCGTGACCGTATAGATCATTGACCTGCTTGAAGTGATCTATATCCATCAACATCAAGGTGAGATTGCTAGGTCGTCTATGATGCCGTGCCAAAATTTTCTCGGTTAGCGCAATCATGTGACGACGGTTGAACAGGCCGGTTAATGAGTCCGTCGTTGCCATACGCCCAAGACTCTTGTGCGCACGGGTGACCGTGACCACATAGAACAGCGCAAGATAACTGAACATGCAGAACACGACTGTCAGGTTGAAAATATGCACACCCAACAGGGCATTGGAGGAGATCGGTTGCAGAGGGCTTACGAACCACATCAGTACATCCAGGCTTACGTAGTAAACCCACAACCAACCGGCGTATATCCAGGCGCTACGGGCCCGCATGCTAACGAACAGGGCCGGAATAAACATCAGCAAGAAATAGTGAAAACCACTTCCCCAGCCAACTAGAACCGTCCCCAGCCCGGCGTGCACGAGCACTTCAATGCGTATGAGCAGAACGGCCAAGCGATTTCGTCGCTGCTTGAACGCGCGATAAGCGTAGACATACATGGCCACGCTGACCACGTTTATCCAGGCCAAAATGGGAGAGCCAAGAATCAGAAAAATGAAAAAAAAGGCAACATCTACGCTGCCTGCCAACTGGCAGCAACGCATGGAAAGCTGCCAAAATTCTGGCCGAGCGTCGTGCCTGGGTGGGTTTTGCGAGTGTGTCCCTTGCATCGAACCGGCTACCTCAATGTCCGGGTATAAATCCGGTTTTCAGGTTGACTGCCTCAGAACAGCAAATGAGGCGTAAAAAGGCTTCGTGGGGCGTTGGACTGAAGGTACGAGGCTATGCATCAGCTGTCTAGTGGCTACTGGCCGCTTTATTAAAGAGGATGGTCATTCGGAGTTTCTTGAGCCTGAATCGCTCTTGGTTACGTACACAGGTGTAAACATCGGTTTTTGTTTGATATCAGTCGTTCGTGTCCGGTAGCCCATCGGGACAAAAATGCCTCGAGCCTCTATCAACAGCAAGACCGATTTTAAACGCCGACCACCCACTGATTACGCCCCAGCGCCTTGGCGTCATACAGCGCCTTATCTGCCACTTCGATCAAACCCTGCAAGTGATCCAGTTCCGGGCCATTAGCCATGGCGATCCCGATGCTCACACTCACGCGTCCAAACGGGCTGGCGCTGTGCGGGATGTTCTCCTGCGTCAAGCGGTCGAGAATGAGTTGCGCGACCACCGCAGCGCCCTCTACATCGGTGGTCGGCATAATGACGCCCACCTCCTCCCCACCATAACGTGCAGCGAGATCCGAGGGTCGTCTTACGCACTCCTCGATAATTTTGCCGACGCACTGCAGGCACACATCGCCGGCGACATGGCCGAACGAATCGTTGAACAGTTTGAAGTAGTCGATATCAATCATCAGCAATGCCAACGTCGTGCGCTCACGCCGAGCGCGCCGTGCTTCCATGGCAAGGCTTTGATCAAAGCAGCGCCGATTTGCCAACCCGGTCAGGGCGTCCTTCATTGCGAGCAACTCAAGTTGCCGATTCGATGAGAGCAACTGCTGTTGAGTCTCGCGCAACTGGTCTTCGGCCTTGGTTCGCCGGCGGATATCCACGATCAAAAACCAACCGATCAGACCGGTAAGTCCCAGCAGCCCCGTCACCACCACCCCTGACAGCAACGCCTCCGTTCGCCAGGCGGCGAGGGCTTCGTGTTTACCGAGCGCAATAGTCGTGATCAGGGGCAGCCGGTCACTTTTGCGGAAGGCGTAGAGTCGCTCCACACCGTCCAGACTGGAAGTAAACGAGGCAGTGCCGACTGAACGATCGACGAGATACTTGGCATAGATGGGCGACTTGGAAAAGTTGCGCCCCATGTCCTGCTCGCGAAAGGGATAACGAACCAGCAACGTACCATCGGTATAGGACAAGCCGATGGCACCGTCCTGCCCCACATCGATCGTTCCAAACAACCGAAGGAAGTTTTCAATGCCCAAGGTGACCGCCACCACGCCGGCAAACGCTCCATGCGCATCATTGAAGCGCCGGCTGACGGTGATCACCCACTCTTGATTAGAGCGGCTCTGGATGGGCGGGCCGATGAAGGTTTCTGGGGATGGATCGTCGCGGTGATGAATGAAATAGGCCCGATCACGGCTGTTCGCCCCGAAGGGAATCGGCCCATTGGAGGACATCAACCAGCGGCCCTGATTATCGTAGACCGTGATGCCACTGAGCTGTGGCATCAGGGGCTCCTGCCGGCTGATCAAGGCACTGAGCCGTTCGATCTGTGCCGGGCCGCTGCCTTCCGTTTCCAGGCGCTCGACGAGCCCGAGCAAGAGCAACGAGCTTTGCCGGACAATGCCTTCGGAATAGGTGGCGAGCGCCTGGGTGAGGTTCAACCCATGTACGTCCACTTCTGCCAGTGCACGCTCTCGAGAAGCTAATACTTTCCAGACCGTCAGCGACGCCAGAGAACAGCCAATCACCAACAGTAAAAGCACCACCAGGTGGGTATCACGCTTCACGTCACTACCTTATGGAAAGTCCATTTTTTGCGTTCCAGCCACTATAGGCCATGGCGATGCCTGCCGCCGTTTGTCCTCGCGCTGGCAAGGATACAAGCAGCGTTAGCTCGCTGCAGCAACAGATTATGCGGGCGGTAAAAGTAAATCGCGGTATCGCGAACTGCTGGATCCTTAATGGATGAGCTTACGTTCAAGACGTTGCCTCTACGACCGCCGATGCCCAGGCCCTGCGCACGGGCGTCGATGTAGAGCATGCGTAATCGGGCGGTGGTTGGGTCTTCGCGAACGATGAACACAGACCGGGATGATTTGGCCCGAGTCTGTGATATCGATCGGTTTCGCCTATCGCTAGCAGGCTAGCGCCCACAGGGGTTTGGCTCTGTTCTGCCCGGTTTATGGCGGTTGACGGCCCTGCCCTCACTGCCTATCCTCGCGCCTGTCACGACTCATTCGTGACCGGGTTTGACGGCTCGGTGTTTCCCTAGGTCCTTGCGCAGCGTAATGGCAGCTGTGCGTGGGGCGCTTTCGAGTGCGCCGGGTTCCTAGGACCGGTCCGTCAACCCGCGTACAGTTGCCACCCAAATCGTTTGACGGCGACAAAGTGGCAGCTCCATTTTCTAGGAGATGCACATGACCGATCCCACTACAAAATCCACCCCCTTCTCCCGCTGTGACCACGTCGATCACCACCTCTTCGCCGTCCAATCCGACATCCCACTGCTCGACGCTCTCGAGCACGCTACGGTTTACCTCAACTGCGCCGAAGCGCTCGCCCATCAAGCCCCCACCGCCACACGCCCGGAACACAGCGCCTCGCTGCACTGGGCAAGCAAGCAGATGCTCGAATCAGCGCGGGCGTTGGTGCAGGCTTCGGTCGATGGTTTGCAGGCCGCTCGGGCTGAGGGCCAAGCATGAAACGGCAGAGTCAGTCGCGATTCTGATGCGGGCTGTCGACTGAGACGAGGCTGCGATCTTTTGACTTTGCAGATCAATAGATCGCAGCCTTCGTCAGCGACAGAGGCGATGTCGTCTAGGGGTGCGGGGGCGCTCCCTCGTCGAAGAACGGCGCAACCGCCACACGACTGCCGACAAAAAAGCTGTCCGCCACCAACCGCAACGGCTGCAGATCCAGATCACTGACCTTGTCGCCAATCAACTGCTGAAAATGCCGATACACCGCTGCGTACTCACCCTCCTCCGACACCGCTTGGCGCACGCCGTCAATGCTCAACAGCGCGCCACCGTTATCCAGGCGCAGCACACCTTCGGCGCAGCGAACTTCGATGCTCCAGAGCTCATCATGACCATGGTCGAAATCGAACTCGGCGCGCACATCGAGGTGGCACGCATCAGACATTTTGATGGACGCGGCAATCGGCGACTGGCAGTTGCTCGGCACGCGCAGTTCGGCGGATTCGACAAACAACGGCAGAGCCAGCAGGTGAGTCACGATCGACAAGGCATTGATGCCCGGATCGAAGACGCCCAGGCCGCCCGGCTGCCAGATCCAGGTCTGACCGGGGTGCCACTTGCGCACGTCTTCCTTCCAGTCGATCTGCACGCTTTGCAGGGTGCGCGTCGCGAGCCAGTCGCGGGCCGCGGCAATGCCGGGCGCGTAGCGCGAATGCCAGGCGAACAACGCGCTGACGCCTTGCTGCTCGGCCAGAGTCACCAACGCCAACGCTTCACCCAACGTGGCGCAGGGCGGTTTCTCTACCAGCACATGTTTGCCGGCAGTCAATGCTTGTTGCACTAGAGCAAAACGCCCTTGCGGCGGCGTACAGAACGCAATCGCATCAACCGGCGGGCCGTTTTCAAGCAACTCGCTCAAGGACTGAAAATTCTCTACACCGGGGCAAGGCTTGCCTTGTGTGGCGACTGCCACCAACTGGAATCCAGGATGGGCGTTGATCGCTGGAACGTGTTGATCCTGCGCAATTTTGCCGTAGCCCACCAGGCCGAGACGGATCGGTTGCATCAATGACTCCTGCTTTTATCTTGTTTTAGTCAGCGAACCGGCAGATTACCCGTAAACACCGCAAGCGTCTGTCCGCCAAACGTCACAAAGGCTCAATGAATCAGGCAAGCATTGCACAGCGATGCACTACCGCGACGGCATGATCGGCACCTGTAACTTTCCGACGCCGGATGCGCCGATCTAGGCGCCTGATCCATTGCCAGTGCGGCCTAACGCAGAGCGGTCACGGCGTGACCCTTGTCGCCGGAATTTGACACGTAACGCATTGCTCGCCAGAGTCGCACCCCTTTTGCGGCCATAGACGCCGCAGGTTTGTGCTGAACAGGGGTTACCGTTGAACGAACAGACATTGTCCGCGCGCCTGGAGCGCGTGGCCGCGCATGTGCCAACCGGCGCAAGGCTGGCCGATATTGGCTCGGATCACGGCTATCTCCCGGTGGCGCTGATGCGCCGAGGCATCATTGAAAAAGCGGTCGCTGGCGAAGTGGCGTTGACGCCTTTTCAATCGGCCGAACGTACCGTGCGTGAAAACGACCTGCACCCTCGCATCACCGTGCGCCTGGCCGATGGACTGGCGGCGATCGAACTGGAAGACGCGATCACCGCCATCACTGTCTGCGGCATGGGTGGCGAAACCATCCGCGACATTCTCGAGAGCGGCAAGTCACGCTTAAGCGGCGCGGAACGCCTGATCCTGCAACCCAACGGCGGCGAGCAGCCACTGCGCCAGTGGCTGATGAACAATGGCTACCGCATCCTGAGCGAGGAAGTGCTGCAGGAGAACCGCTTCGACTACGAAATCATCGTTGCCGAACGCGCCGAGACAGTGGCGTACACCGATCAGGAGCTGTACTTCGGCCCTCTACAGATGCAGGCACGCAGCCCAGCGTTCCTGATCAAGTGGCAACGCAAGCTGCGTCAGAAGCAAAAGACGCTGACTCACTTCGCACGTGCGCAGCAGGCTTTGCCCGAAGCGAAGGTGCAAGAGGTTACGCAGCAGGCTCAATGGATTGCCGAGCTGTTAGCGTGATGCGCGTAGCCAGTTTCAGGGACACTCTGCACGGTCGATGACATGGAAAACGCTCGCGATCTGCGAGCGTCCTTCGAGTCCCTAGCATCATTTCAGCCGGGATTACAGACCGACACGCTTCAATCCTTGGCGCATGCCTTGATCCGCCTGCTCGCACCACTGCTTCAGAGTCAGATTCGGCGGCAGGCTGCTTTCCAGGTTCTTGTATTCCCCGTTAGCCAACACTTCGCCCTTACGACCATGGGCCTCGTTCTTGTCTCCGTCGCTCTTGTCCATCGCCCCCGGAATACCGGCAACAAACGCGACCATTTTATTAGCGTTTACCGTGCTGTCAGCTTTCAGGAAGCCTTTATCGACGCAATTGTTAATCAGGCCAGACATATTGCGCCCATTGTCGTACATCCCCTTCAAAGTGGCGGCATCCGGCCCTTCTGCGTGGGCGACATTGAAGAGGCCCATAGTGTGTAAAAACGCGCTGATGCACCGTCGGCGCGTAGCGCCGACGGCTGTTAGCTGAGTAATTGCTCGCAACAAGTCCTGCGGATCATCACTAGGGCCTCGGAGCCCCCAGCCCAGCTTCTACCTTGCTGGGTGGCCAAAATACAGACCTCTTCAGGCCGACAGCGCCTTCATTAAACCGCTGGTACCGAGAGTTTTCATGACCCGCTTCAGCTTGGCGCTGGTGAAATTGCGGTCGCGGTTGTTGACGGCCTTGAATTTACTGCCGTCGATGGCAACCAGATTTTCTCCAAATAATCCCAGCTGCTGGCACAGCACCACGAACTGGCGGCAGACGCCTCGGATGGCCTTGCTGTTGTCTTTTCGGAAGTTGGCGATGGTCTTGAAATCGGGCATCAAACACCCGGTCAGCCACATCAGTTCGACGTTGCGTTGGGCTTCTCGTTCCAGGCGCCGGCTCGACTGAATGAGGTTCAGATAGCTGTAGATGTAGATCTTCAGGAGGACAGCGGGATGGTAAGCCGGCCGGCCAGTATCTGCCGCTATGGCTCCTTCAAAACCCAATTTGACCAGGTCAAGTTCGTCGACAAAGACTTCGAGGCTCTCTGGAAGGAAGGTACCTTGGCCTCGATGTTCACCTTGGATAAAGCGCTTCATAAGCGATCCTTGCGATGAAACCCTCAGAAATCATAGCAAGGGTTCGTGAAAGCGTTTTTACACACTCTGGGCCGAAAGCCGCCCCTCAAGCCAAACTCAGAGAGTCGATCAATGATGCAGGAGAGGCGCATTGCCAACTCGAAATGAGACAGTTAGTCGCATACCGAGGCAATGGGACCAAAGATGAAATCAGATGATCAACTGATCACTGCGCCTTTCGGGCCGCTTGCAATCAGCGCAGCACCACAAGCGGTTTTCATACCGTCTAGAGCGATGGGCGTGCCATCAACGGTGTAGGTGCTGCTGCCTTCAGCAATAGGGAAAACCCCCTTGCAAAGTGGGCAGCTCACCTTGTGACCGACCCCGGCAATCGGCTTGCCGTTGAGGTCGGTCCGGGAGAACGCTTCAAGGACCTTGCCACCGTGAGTGGTGGAGTCGCCCAAGCGAATGGCGTCTTTCATGTTGTCACTCCTTTGACTTGTCAGATGGCTCAAACCACCAGCACGGTCGACGAGCTGGCGACTCGTATTCAGCAGTCCCTCGTCAGACCCTGCGCACTAGCTCGAGCTCGTCCCAATCCGGCTCAAGATTACGCTCTGTCAGGAAGTCGGAGACGTCCAGAAATGTTTCGCCGAGAGGCTCCGCCTCAACTGTTTTCCACAGTGAATCGCACTCGGTACAGACGAGGACTTCTTCGCCTGTTTTTTTTACTTTAACGATGGCCAGATCGCCGTACTCGCCACAAGTTGGACATTGCATATCAGTTCCTATTTCACTGGAAAAGCAGTGATGACTTTGTTGGTGTTGTGCTTTGTAACGATCCTGACTTTCGTCTCGCCCTGAGTTCCGACTACCCGTCCCATGTTCGCGTGGTATACATCGTTTTTACCAGACGGCGTCGCAGCTCCCCGCTTACCCCACGCCTCGTCGACAATCGCCAGCGATTCGCCGGTCTTACACTTGAATACCGAGTGTTTAGGTTTGGTTGTATCGACCTTCTCATGGGCCAATACGTGTTTTTTACGATGTCCGTCTACAGAGCCTGATTCATAGACCAACCCTCCCGGACTGGTCCATGGACCTTTCTTCTTCGCCAGCCCCAGCGGATCGACCCATTCAATCGGGTTGGGGGCGTATTGGTAAAGATTCAGTCCACCATTAAAACCGATCGGATCCTTGCTGAGGAAACGGCCAACCGCGGGGTCATAGTATCGGTATCGGTTGTAGTGCAGGCCCGTCTCATGATCGTGGTATTGCCCTTGGAAACGAAACGGATTGGTCAACCCATGCTGCTGCGCCGAAACCGAACGCTGCTCCTGTATCTCGCCCCAAGCCTTGTACTGGCCACTCCAGGCGATTTCGCCATTCTGGTCGGTGAGTTCCAATGGCGTACCCAGATGGTCGCACTGATACCAGGCGAGTCCATCGATCGGCAGCACATTGGGGCTGTAAACCCAAAGCGGGTCGTCGTCGACGTTGTATTCGCCTCGGTTTTCAGGCAGTCCACTGAGAACAATCGCGGCATTGCGATGAGCCTGGACCACCGGGACATGACTACCGGGCTCATAAACATAATGCACCGTGCGCCCAAGGTTGCCGTCAATCTGACCGGGACTGCTTTCCCAGGCAAGATTGTCACCGTCCCATCCGTACAGGGTAAAACCACATCCAATCTCACGCTGTATGCGAGCGTGTTCGTTAAGGTTCCACTGAGAACCCGCTTCCGGGCGTGCCTGATGATGCGCCTGCGAATGCTTTTGAATGCGGCGCCCCAAGGCGTCGTATGCAAATTCCACCGACAGGCGCGCATCTTCGAAATGCACCAAGCGGTCGAACAGATCCCAACGCATCCGACAGCGACTACCATTTTTCCAGCGCTGGATCTGATTACCACGCCCGTCGTACTCGTAGTGAGTACCCGCGTACTCGCGCAACAAATTGTCGAGCCGTCGGCTTCGCAAGGGAGCCTGATCCAGCGGACGACGTACCTCTTCATTTTTTTCATCAAGAAGATTGCTGGCGGGATCGAAGGAAAATGTTTCGATCCCGTATCGGGTTGTCGCACTGAGCAATCGTCCTACGGGATCATAGGCATACTCGCGCTCTCCACGACGGGTGTCACTGGTTTGGGTCAACTGGCCCACCGCGTCGTATTGGTAATCACGCTTGAACAGCGTTGATTTATCGCCACTACGTGACAGCAACTGCTCCTGCAGGCCCCCCATTGCGTCCCATTTCTGAGCATGCAGCAAATGATTACCCTGATGCCGAGCGACTTCGCGATGCAGGTCGTCCCGCTCGTAGCCGATCAGATCATGCTCGTCGAGACGCAGTCCTGCCAGATGACCACTGCCGTAGGTCAACCAGCTGACACGATGACCATCGGGGCGAATCGTGGCAACACGCTGATTAAGTGCGTCGTACTCATGCCTCCAGACGGCAACCAGCGGTTTTTCCAGACGCAGGTAATACTGGTGCTCTTGAAGCACGTTGCCCGCCGGATCATGAAACCACTGCAACCGGCTATCGGCGTTGCCGGCCATGATCAGGCTGCCATTTGCGTCATAGGCAAAGGTTTCGCTCTGTGACTGACCGCCCGATGTGGCGCAGCGTTCTATCAGGCGCCCCATTGGGTCGAAGCTCACAGCAATGACACGATCATCGTTCAGAACACTGGACAATCGCCCTGTTTCAGAATCGTACTGATAGCGAGTGCCGTGTCCATCAAAGCCGGTCTCCTCCAGCAAGCGCCCGAACGGGTCATAGTGGAAATGTGCACATCGCTCGTTCTCGTTTTCCAGTACAACCAACCGACCGAGTTTGTCCCACCGGTAACGCAGTGTCTGTTCAGCGGCATCGACTCGCTCGGCGATCAGACCCGCAGCCGTATAGCTCCAGGTTGTGCAGCGATCCAGGCCATCGGTATGCGCCAGTAGACGCCCCTCGGCGTCGCGCTCAAAACGCTCCTGAGTTTTGTCCGGGTTCTTGATCGATACCAGTTGGCCCAAGCTGTACTGGTACTCAGTGCAGTGTCCGGCGGCATCGGTAAAACAACTCACCTGTCCAAGCGAGTTGTATTCCCAGGTACTGGTCTTGCCCGAGCAGTCAACATGTTCCAATAACTGACCAGCATCGTTGTAATCCAGGGTTTGTTCGTTGCCGTTGGCATCCTTGATTGCCGTGGGCAAACCCGCCGCGTTATAGGCGTACTCGGTTTTATTACCGAGCGGGTCGATGGCTTCCACCAGATTGCCGTGATCATCGTAAGCGCGTTGCCACTGACCACCCTCTGCATCACTGATTTTGATCAGTTGATCCTGATCGTCGTAGGCAAAGTGCACCACGCTGTTGTCAGCACGAATATGCTCAAGAACGTTGCTGCGCTCGTCATAACTGTAACGATCAGTTGTTCCATCAGCATGAACATGGCGTATCAGGTTTTTCGCCTCATCGCGGAAAAACCACTCGGAACGTTCATCCGGATGTCGAATACGGTACGTGTATCCGAGGATGTCGTAGTAATGCCACGTCTCATTGCCGTAAGCATCCGTGACATAGGTCAGGCGAATGTTCTCATCCCACTCCAGCCGGGTATCGAAGCTGCCATCGTCGGCCCATTCACGTACAGCCCTGGCATCCGCACCCTGGCCCTGCCACTCAATGTTCATGCCGCGGTCAGTACGGTCGGTGTAACGGGTGATCAAGTGCGACTGGTATTGATATCTCCAGGCTGCACCATTTTCGTCTTGAGCCTGGACCAGATCGCCAGAAACATCATATTGGTAAGCGCAGAGCTGACGCTGGGGTTCGCCTTCACGAATTTCCCAGAGCCCCATCAATCGACCCTGTTCATCAATCAGAGTCCCTAGATGGGTTTTAACGTCAGCAATATCGTCCTGGTAGGTGATGAGGTCGGACAAGACCGATCGCTCACCATGGCGATGCTCATAATGCAGCATGATCCCCGCACCGTTACGCAACACCACTTGAGTCAGTACAAAGCACTGGCCTCGGCGCAAGTAGGTCTCATGGCGCTCGAACCCGCGAGATAGAAGCAACCGATCATCACTGACTCGCGTCAACGTCATGTTTTCAATGGCGTTGTAGTGCAGCCCCGCAATCTTCGGTAATGGAAAGACGTGGGTGCGACCGTCAGCGTCATGGAACATCAAACCATCATCACGGCAGTCAAAACGGGTTGTCAGCGCCGTGATCCACCGAGCGCCCAACTCACTGTGATCGTAGGCATCGAGCCGCGAGCAATAGGTACGTGTCCACTCAATCGCAAATGCACCAGGCAGGCTGAAGTCAGTATGACTGACCGACTCCGAGCCAAGCGCGAAGCTGATGCTGCGCTCAGTGCTGGCAATAACTCCGTTCTTGCATTCCTCACAGTGATTGGTCGCGGGAGCTTGCTGACTTGTGACTTCCAGCCGCCCCTCAGCCGCCAGATGTTGAGCCTTGGACGTTGCATCAGGCTTGACACTGGCACCCTGACCGTGACCTTTACGCTTGCGCCACGTCACTACAGAACCTGCGAGCATCTGCAGCAGCCAGCCGATGGAGTGCTGCACGCCCGGATCGCCGAGCTTCTTCATTTGGACTTTCAGATCCACACCCAAGGTGCGAAGCATGGACGTGTTGCTCAGCACCAAAGCCTTGGCACTCTCCGGCAGCAGGTTTTTCGCCGCGCTGTTGGCAACACCTTTGCCGGCTGCTTTGTACGCGCTGAAAGCGGCGCCAAAGATATTGCTGATGGCTGCCTTCGGATCGTGCAGTAATTGCCCACCGGCGGCACTCATCTTGACGCTCGCCGCATGCATATCGCCTTTCGCGTCGAGCTTGCCGTTGACCACGGTCTCCAGCCCTTTGGCGATCTCGTTTACCGCTTTTTGGCCGAGCTCGCCGGCGTCGTCCAGAATGCTGGCAAGCTTGGGCTTTGCCTGTTCGACAAAGTCATCGATCGTACCGACGATGGTGGCATTCAAGTGTCCGATCAGGACTTCAATCAGCGAATCACCCAGCAACATTTTCGCACTGTTGCGCAGTTCTTGACGCACCAGGGACAACGTCGGACGCAAGGTCATCCGCGCGGAGGCCATCGTCGGTGGAGCCGGCAATACGCCGATCAGATTGATGCCAAGACTCACCCAGTCCAATATCTGACGTTGCTTGCTTTTGGCTAGGGTGACAACGTCCCCGAGCGCATCAACCAATGCCATGATATTGCCGACTACCGGGAGCGCCCCAGCGACGTTCTTGACCCGTTCGAGCGTGACTACACCTCCACTTATCGATTGCAGCCAGGCGTCGAACCTGGCGGCACCGAGCCCGACATCCTTGATGTCGATGGCATTCAGGGGAACGATGGCAACCTGAGGTTCACGTTTTACGATTTCAGTGGTCATGACAGCATCTCACCCGCCAACAGGCCTGGGGTTTTCAAGGAAGGTTTTGGAAGCGTTGGC